>PKTD01000252.1 GCA_002869315.1 Marinilabiliales bacterium
CTCTTGAAGGGGAGGTGCTTGCTCATCACTTTGGGCATAGCAAATTATTCTTTTTTGCTGAAATTGAAGAAAATAAAATTCTAAGAACCTATAATGCTGTTCCACCACCTCACGCTGAGGGTGTAATACCTAATTGGCTGGCTGAAGAAAAAACTACAGATTTACTTGTGGGTGGAGTAGGTCCAAAAGCAATAAAAATTTTAAACGACCGAAATATTAATGTTTATATAGGAGTTGAAGTTGCGAAAGCCAGTAAACTTGTTTCCGACTTTACCTCAAATACTTTAAAATATGGCGAAAACTATTGCCATCACTAATTTCAATGAAGATTAATTCTTCGTCAAAACAATAAAATAAATTATAATGGATACAAAAAATAAAGGTTTCAATTCAAAATTGATTCATTCCGGAGGTATTACTGATGAAAAAGGAAGCGCCGTAACACCTATTTATCAAACATCAACATTTAGTTTTAAAAATGCAGATCACGGAGCAAGGTGCTTTTCTGGAGAAGAGAAAGGATACATCTATACCCGTTTGGGAAATCCTACAATAGAGGATTTGGAAGTTGCTGTAACTGAACTTGAGAATGGATATGCAGGTTTGGCTGTGTCATCAGGAATGGCTGCAGTAAATACAGTTTATCTCACATTATTAGGACAAGGAGATCATATGATCGGGCACAATGCTCTTTATGGCCCTTCAAGAGGTATAATGGAAAAATTGTATCCTAAATTTGGTGTTGAATTTGATTTTGTAGATACTACTAATATCGAAAATATTGAAAAGGCAATAAAACCAAATACAAAGCTTCTTTATCTGGAAACTCCTGCAAACCCAACAATTGGGATTACTGATTTGAAAGCATCTGTGGAATTAGCCCATAAGCATGGTATTAAAGTTTGTGTTGATAATACTTTTTGTAGCCCCTATTTGCAAAAACCTTTGGATTTTGGTGCAGATATGGTTTTACATTCAATGACAAAGTTTATCAATGGTCATGCAGATATTGTTGGAGGTATTGTTGTTGCCAAGGAAAAAGAATTGTTTGAGCAACTTAAGTATGTAATGTTGAATATGGGATTCAATATGGATCCACACCAGGCATTTATGGTTCGCAGAGGATTGAAAACTCTTGCCATTCGAATTGACAGAGCTCAGGAAAATTCAATTAAAGTTGCGGATTTTCTGGAGGCACATCCAAAAGTTGATTGGGTTTTATATCCAGGATTGAAATCACATCCACAATACGAATTAGGTAAAAGGCAAATGGATGGCCCAGGTGCAATGATATCATTTGGTGTTAAAGGTGGAATTGAAGCCGGTAAAAAGGTTATGGATAATGTAAAATTAGCCTTATTAGCAGTGTCTCTTGGAGGAATTGAAACATTAATTCAGCACCCGGCATCAATGACTCATTCCAAACTTAATAAGGAGGACAGAGAGAATTCAGGAATTACCGATGGTTTAATCAGACTTTCTGTAGGAATTGAAGATGTTGAGGATATTATTGCCGACCTCGACCAGGCGCTGGCAAAAGCATAAACAAAATAATTGAATCTTCTGAAAATTAAGAAGATTTGTTTTATACTCAGGAAGGCGACAAGAGTAAATAATTACTATTTTTGCCTTCCTGTTGAAATTTTTAATAACAGGAAATATTAGAGGAAACAATCTGTCGCACATTGCGATGTAATTCTTAAACATAAGGTTTATTTAATAATGGAAGAGAAAATACAGTCCAATCAAAATCCGGAACAAAGTACGGATGAGAATTCTAAAACCGAGAAGGTAGAAATGACAAAGAAAAACGAGGTTCAACTTAGTGCAAAGGAGCGAGAAGAAATTTCAACTTTGTTAAAAACTAAGACCCAATCAAACAAGCCAAAGGCTGCTGACAGTCAAGATAAGCAGGCAGAGCCTCAGGAAAATCCTAAAACAGAAGAGGAAAAAGTTGATGCTGCACCTAAGAAAGCTGAAACTGTAAATCAATTGTCTGAAGAAGAAAGAAATGAAATCAGGCAGTTGCTCAGTGGTAAGATTAGCAAAACATCATATGATGAACATGAAATCGACTATGACCATCTGAATAAACAAGAGTTGGTTGAACTTCTTGAGGATGTTGTTTTAGATAAGGACATTTCCCATATTAAAAAACAGGTTGCTGAAATAAAAACACATTTCATAAAACTGAACAAAGAAGAAATTGCCTCAGAATTACAGGATTTTCTTGCAGAAGGTGGTGACGAGGAAGAATTCAAGCATAATGAAGACCCTCTGGAAAAGAGATTTAACATTGCTTTTGGTGTTTATCGTCATAATAAGGCGAAATATTCAGAGCAGTTAGAGAAGCAAAAGATAGTAAATCTTCAGAAAAAGCATGATATCTTAGAAGAGTTAAAAGAACTAATCAACTCTGAGGAAACTCTTAAAAAAACCTATGACGAATTTAAAGCTATCCAGGAGAGGTGGAAAGAAATAGGTATGGTTCCTGCTGCTGAGTTGAGTGAGTTGTGGAAAAATTACCATTTCCTAGTGGAGAAGTTTTTCGATAAGGTAAGGATAAACAATGAGTTAAGAGATCTTGACCTAAAGAAAAACATGGAAGCGAAAATTGCTCTTTGTGAAAAAGCTGAGGAATTATTAGTTGAAGATTCGGTAGTGAAGTCATTTAAATTACTTCAAAAATACCATGATGAATATCGCGAGATAGGTCCTGCTCCAAGTGATAAAAAGGATGAGTTATGGGAAAGATTCAAGGCTGCCACTGATAAGATAAATGAGAAACGACGCGAGTATTATGCTGGAATACAAAATATTCAGGAAGATAACTACAAAGCTAAACTCGCCCTTATTGAGCAGGTTCAAGAGGTTGTAAGTCAGGAGTTTGAATCTATAAAGGATTGGAATTCAAACACCGATAAAGTAAATAACCTATTGAAAACATGGAAAACAATAGGTAGAGTTCCAAAAGCACATAATGATGAGGTTTGGGAAACTTTCAGAGGGCATCTAAATAATTTCTTCGAAAGAAAGCGTAAATTCTTTGGAGAAGTTAAAGATCAGCAAATGAATAACTATAATCTAAAGTTAAATTTATGTGTTGAGGCTGAGAACCTTCAAGATAGTACCGACTGGAAACAAACTACCAATAAATTAATAAAATTACAAAAGGAGTGGAAAGCGATAGGTCCTGTACCACGCAGACATTCTGACAAAATATGGAAGAGATTCCGCGCAGCTTGTGACGTTTTCTTTAATAATAAATCTTCACACTTTAAAGGCAGAAAAGAAGAAGAAAAAAATAATCTTAAAGCAAAGGAAGACCTTATTGAAAAGATTAAGGCTTTTAATCCAACTGAAGATAAGAAAAACAATCTTGATACACTTAAAGAGTTCCAGCGCTCCTGGGTAGAAATTGGTTTTGTACCTTTTGACAAAAAAGATAAAGTTCAGTCAGAGTATCGCGAAGCTGTGGATTCTTTATTGGATAAAATGCAGATAAAGAAATCTGAATTAAGCCAGGAAGATTTTAAGGAAAAGGTAGAGATAATGAAGAACTCTCCTGATTCTGATAGGGTTATATCTAAGGAACGAGCATTTTTGAGTAATAAAATCAAGAAATTGCAGGAAGATGTTACTCTATGGGAAAATAACATTGGATTCTTTACGGTAAGTAGCAAGTCCAGTACTTTCAAAGACGATTTCCAAAAGAAAATCGATAAAGCCAAGAAAGAAATAGAGCAGATTAAAGAAAAAATAAGGATGCTCTAAAACTTATATGAAAATAATTAAGCCCGTATCACCTTTGGTAATGCGGGTTTTTTTATTCTATTGAATGGGACTGGAGTTTATTAGTTCGGTTATTATTGTATCATTATTTACAATATTCTGAATTTTTATTATTCCGTGATTTTTAGCAATATAAAAGTCGAAATCACCAAAACCCTGATTATAGTAGTCTGTAACTTTAGAATGATAAACTTCTGAATAAGTGTTTCCTCTTAGTTCCATTGTTGGAATTATTTCTATATTGGTGTATGCACCTTCATTCTCTCCCACTAACTGTTCCTCACCTAATGGATAAGAAGCATCAAATACCAATCGGAAACTTCCGTCGGCATTAAAAATTCTCATTATTGAATTCATAGTTGAAGATGAGTTTTTGGTGCTTCCTGCTGTTATCTGCCAATAAGTAGTATTTAGATTTGTGGTATCAAAATACATATTTATAGCCTCATAGAAATATAACTCACCGGCATTGTTATACCATACATCTTCCGTAATTCCCTCCAGCTGTAAACTTGCAGTATCATTCGAATCCGATGTGTAATAATCCCATGTGCTGCCAGGTTGAAAAAGGCAATATGCTTTAAACTCATCACTAATTTTATATGATGGTTTAGGCGTTGCTCTTTGACCACATCCCATAATAAGGTTGCTGGTAATAAGAACAATTAGGATAATAATATTATTGAACAGGCGGTTTGTCATCGTATTTCAATTTGATTTTTTATTGTTGAATAGAATAATACTTTATTTTTACAAAATTACTAAATGTTTCAATTTTAAACTATGTCTGGAAATAGTTTTGGTAAAATATTCAAATTAATCAGTTTTGGTGAATCTCACGGCGCTGCCATAGGTGGTGTTGTAGAAGGTTTTCCGGCAGGTTATGTTGTCGATATTGAAGATATACAAAATGAGCTTAATAAGAGGAAGCCAGGACAATCAAAATATGTTAGTAGCCGGAATGAAGATGACAAAGTTGAAATCTTATCCGGAATATTTGAGGGCAAAAGTTTAGGTACTCCCATTGGATTTTTAGTAAGAAATAAGGACAGCCAGCCTAAGGATTATGATCACTTAAAAGATATTTTTCGACCTTCTCATGCAGATTATACATATGAGATAAAATATGGCCATCGGGATCATAGGGGAGGGGGCAGGTCTTCAGCAAGGGAAACAGTTTCCAGAGTTGTAGCAGGAGCATTGGCAAATATTATTTTAAGGAAACAAGGAATAACTCTCTATGCATATGTGCATTCTATTGGACATATTGAATCTCAATCGAATTACCGTGAACTGGATATGAATTCCATAAATGATTCTGTCATTTATTGTCCGGATAAAAATGCCGAAAAGAAGATGCTTGATTTAATTGAAGAAACCAAGCAGGAAGGTGATAGCCTTGGAGGGGAGGTTGTTTGTGTAATTAAAAATTGTATGCCTGGTTTGGGTGAACCAGTGTTCGACAAGATGGAGGCTGAACTTGCAAAGGCAATGCTGAGTATAAATGCTGTGAAAGGGTTTGAAATAGGTTCCGGATTTCAATCTACTAAAATGAAAGGTAGTGAACATAATGATATTTTCATTAATGAAGGTGATGAATTTCGGACAAAAACAAATTATTCAGGGGGCATACAGGGAGGGATTACCAATGGAATGGATATTTATTTTAAAGTAGCATTTAAACCCATAGCAACCATAATGAAAGATCAGTTAACCGCCGATAAAGAAGGTAATAGTATTCTACTTGAAGGCAAAGGCAGACATGATGTAACAGTGGTGCCAAGAGCAGTTTCTATTGTTAAAGCTATGTCAGCAATGGTTGTTGCTGATATGCTATTAAGAAATTCAAATTCCAAATTTTAGATTGCTTTGTGTTTAATCTTCTGCAGGAATGTCAATAGCATAAATGACTTTGCCCTCAGAATCATAAAAAACAACTTTTAATAAGCGATTTTCCCCATTTCCACTTAAATTTAATTGAGTATAATTCCTTTTCATAATCACTGATCCGTCTACTCTGAGTTGATTTTCATTTTCATAAGCATATGGGTTTACTCCACTATTTAATGGTGATGAGGTAATATCCCAAATACTTGGTTTACCTTCTTCCTTTAATACTGAAACCTCTGAAAAATGAACATCTCCAGTTAAGAATACTACATTTTTTATATCATTCTCTTGAATGAATTCAATTATTCTTTTACGCTCCTTATCAAAGTCGTAGTTTGAATACGACTCATAAGATTGTGCAGTGGAAAGAAATTGTCCGCCTAATACTACAAATTTAAATTTTGAATAGGATGAAACCAGGTTGTCAAACAACCATTGTAATTGTTTTTCTCCTAATTGTGTTTTATTATTTTCTTTTCTCTTATCAGGTGTTCTATGCGTACGGTTGTCAAGTAAAAAGAATTCACAGTCAGCATACTCAAAGGAAGTTATAGCTCCCTTAATATCACCTACTCCATATGATGGGTTTGCCCAGAAGAGTTCGAATGCCTTAAGTGTTTGATTTTTATTCCAGAAAGAACGATGACTATTATTTGGTCCATAATCATGATCATCGAGTATGGCATAATTATGCCGGCTTGCGCAGAACTTTCTCAATTCAGGTGTTTGCCTGGCCTGCGTATATCTGTGGGTAATTCCAGTCCATGAATGCCAGTCAGGTTCCCTCAGGTAAATATTATCTCCCAGCCACAGCATGAATTCTCCTTTCGACTTTGTCATGGCTTCATATATTTTGTATTCTCCGCCATAAGGTTCACCCGGACGATCGTATTTTGTTTCATTAATATATGCACAACTTCCCATCAGAAATGAAAAATCAGGAGCATCTGTGCGCCATTTCCATATTTGTTGAGTTTTGAATTTTGTTTCAAATGGCAATATTTCCTTATTTCCATTTACATATACTTCATAGGTATAAACGTTGCCAGGCTCTAGTGTATCTGCTATCATTATTGCCGTGAAAGCATTTTCTTTCTGTGTTCTTACAATATTTGTAAAATAAATATTATCTGTTCCATCTTCTTTGTATTTAATGAAGACTTCCGCACTTTCAGTGGTTTGTATCCATATGGGCACTTCCAACATTTCGCTATAACCCGGCATAGGACCAGATGAAATTAAACTTTTTTGAGCATTAGCAATATTTATGGACAAAAATGAAATTATTATCAGAAATATTCTTATTGGCTTCATTTCGAAATGTTTTTTGTAGAAAATTATTTTAGCATATTTTGCACATTATCTAAATTACCATCAACTTCTGGTATGTCAATATTTAGAATTTTACCCATTAGGGGATAGATATCAATATTATTAAATGTCGGTTGAGAATAGTTTATTTTGAAATCAGGGCCTGCCGCATAGAAAATGGCATGCATATCTTTGCATGAGTTTTTATAACCATGAGTACCCTTACTATTTCCCTCATTCCAAGACCAGTAAATACTATAGCCTGAGTCGCTTACAACTGTAATATCATGTGTTCTGATATTGGTACCGTAATGAAATTCATGGGGAACTTCATTATGTTTCCAGGCTATTAAGTTTTTGTCGTAGTTGCTCAGTTGCTTATATACCTTATCTAGTTTACCTTCCTTGACTTTCAAGTTATATATTGGATTACTGCCATCGGCTATTTCAAGATCAGCTGTGTCGATAATTTTATCAAGAAAGAATACTTTATCCGGTGAAAGTTGCTTCATTCCATGATCAGAAGTGATAATAAAACTTATGTCGTTATAATTAGGTAATTTTCTCATTTCCTTGAAAAAATCTGCCAGATATGCATCCAATTCTTCCACAAGTTTTAAAGTTTCTTTACCCTCAGGTCCAAAACTATGGCCTATACCATCAGGTTCGTGATAATACCACATTATCAGTTGTGGTCTTTCACCCAATGGCATTGATAACCATTTTTTAACAGAGTCGATGCGAGACTTTTTACTTAGGTCTTCCTTATATAAACTCCAATGCGATGGTCTTTTTTGATTTATATCTGCAGAAGCACCTACCCAAAACAAAGTTGCAGTTTTTACATTTTGTTCTTCAGCAACATTCCAAATGGGATTGCCTCCATAAAATCGGCCATCGGTAACAGTTTTAGTATCGCTAATGGAATAGTTCTTTTTTAAATCACTTGCATAAAACCAGTTAAGTACAATGCCGTGATTATCAGGATATAATCCTGTGGCTATACTATAGTGATTAGGAAATGTTTTCGAAGGGAAACATGGTTTTAATGACTGAGCCTTTACCCCAACTTTTTCAAGTGAGTCGAGAGTAGGCGTATTAGCTTTTTCAGGATAATCCCATCTGAAACCATCAAGTGAAAGAACCACCAAATAAGGTTTGGTTTTTATTTTATTCTGAACATTGTTACAGGATTGAAACATTATACCAACTAAAAGGAGACTAAGGAATATTTTTTTCACAGTATATTTATTTTAATCGTGATTACAAATCTACTAAGAAAACAAAAGCCTTTCTGCCATTGCAGAAAGGCTTTTGCTAATAATATTATTTAATTTCTAGTTAAAAGAAATTCTAGCACCTACGTTGAAAGTTCTTGGTAAACCAAGGAATACTTCAGCAGAGTTAGCAGTATGTGTTAATGCGCCATCATAACCATAGTATCCATTGTATGAACTATTGTCAACAGCATCCTGAACATAAATCTCATCAAGTAAATTGAATACGTGTCCGAAAATAGTTACACCAACTCTTCCTTTTAATGGAAGTTTATAGTTAACGTGTAAGTCCATTACAGTATAAGCAGGAGTTTTCCATACTTCTTGTGTGTCATTTGGATCGTCAACTAATCTTTGTGGGTTAAATGCTGCGTAATGATTTGCATTGTAACGAGCAATGAATTGAAGTGATAAACCATTTACAGGATAAACATTTAATGATATACCTAATTGTGTTTGAGGTGCATCACCAACATGAAGTTGATCAAGTTTAGTGTCATTATTTCCAACAACATTATTATCACCATCCTTAATTTCAATAGTAGCATCATTTAGGTAAGTCCAGTTTGCAATTGATCCAAATATACCAACACCAACTTGTTGGATAATTCTGTAATCACCTGTGAACTCAAAACCAATATGTCTTTGGTCAACATTTAAGAATGCAGTACTATCACCGGTAGTTCCTATACCTCTTGAGAATGCTCTGTTTAACCATGTTGTATAGTAGAAGTTTCCGTCTAATCTTATTTTTCCATTAAGAGAGCGGAATGCAGCTCCAATTTCATAAGAAGTAAATTTCTCATTTGCTGGGTCAGGTCTTAAACTACCATCACCATCATCAATAACCTGGTCAAAAATTGGCACTTTAGTTACATAACCTGCATTAGCATAAACATTAAATGTTTCACTTAAGTTATAGTTAAGTCCACCTTTAACCTGTACACCGCCAATCCATTCAGCTTCAGTAAATAATGCATTACCAGTTGTTGCATCTTTTGTAAAGTGGTCAGTATAAGAATACTTAACCATTGAATAACCGAATGTTCCATAGGCAGACCATACACCATTAGTATATTCACCCTGTACAAATGCACCACCCCAATCAACGGTATTAGTATTATTATATGCTATCTTATCACCTAAGCCTTTGTTATAATCAGCTTCTGTATCAAAATCATTTCCATCATAATAGAAACTCTGTAGTCCAAGAAGGTCTCTAACTTCTCTAAAGTGATCAATTTTTGCTGTTCTCCAGTCGATACCAACTTGCATTTTGAAATTATCAGAAACCTGAGCTTTAACTCTTGAGATAACTCCAACAGTCCATTGGTTATTTACTGAGTTTCTTAATATACCTTCACGAGTATAAGTTGTTGACAGGTTACTGTCAATAGTTGCATTCCAGTCTGGAATACGAGTAGGTTCTGAAGCATAATCATACTGAATTTTGCCATAAGTACCTGTTCCACCACCTTTACCACCTGAATAATAAACAGTAGTAAACTGAGAGAGTTTTTCGTTCCATTGTGCATACCAGTTTAAGTTAGCAACTGGCTTGTGGAAGTAATTTTCTCTTTCATTAATAAAACCTGAATTATATCTGTCGCGAGGATCTCTTTGATTCCAGGCTTGCTGTCCATTATAAGAATCTCTTACAGTATTCCAGTTCTCATTATATAATCTTCCACGAGGAGATTCCATGATATTTGCCGCAGCACTGTCAGCGCCTATTTCTTTAGCATAATCGTGGCTGTAAGCAGCTACGTTTTGCTTGTATAGGTTTTGTCCGTGACGTTGTGGAGCACCCATTACATAAGCTTCTAATCTGTGTTTTTTGTTTATATTATAACTAGCTCCTAAATAATAGGCGTATGCATCTGTCCATGTTTTGTCAATTAGACCTTCACCTACTTTTTTAACAACACTTACACTCATGGCAAATTTATCTTTGATAAGCCCTGTGTGACCTGAAAGTGTAGTCTTCATAAAATTACCACTACCATATTCAAATCTGGCTGAAGCACCTGCTTCCATCTCGGCAGGAGAAGTAATAATATTCATAGTACCACCAATACCAGGTGTGGCAAGGTTTACAGCACTAAGACCACGCTGCATCTGTATAGAAGAAGTTGCATCTGCAAGTCCGTCCCAGTTTGACCAATATACCCATCCGTTTTCCATATCGTTAATAGGTACACCATTGATCATAATTGCAATGTTATTCTGATTAAATCCACGAACATTAATACGAGCATCACCTGCTCCACCACCTTGCTGGGTAGAATATACAGAAGGTGTATTGTTCATAATTAAAGGAATGTCTTGTGAACCAAGAGTTTCCTCTATTTCTGCTTTAGTTACATTTGAAACTGCTACAGGAGTTTCCCTGTCTTTTGCACGGTCAGCGATGATATCTACACCCTTTAACAAGGTTGAAGTTGCTTTCAGTTTAATCCTTCCCAAACGAGTAACTTCACCATCATTAACGGTTGCCTCAAATGTTTTTGTCTCATAACCAAGGTAACTCACCTCTAGTGTATAAGAACCTGCATCTAATTTTAGGCTGAAATAACCGTTGATATCAGTTGTTGTACCTGTTGTGGTTCCCTGAACAACAATTGAAGACCCAATTAGTGACTCTCCATAACTATCGTCATAAACTGTACCGGAAACGGTTCCTTGTGCCATTGTCATACTGGCAAAAAGCACTGTAGCCAAAAATGTCAAAAGTAATTTTCCTTTTTTCATAAGCTCTAATCTAAGTATAAATAAATTTTTGGTTTTTATAAATGTGAAGCAAATCTAAAATAATATCTTATTAATGTAAATTAAGTAATCGTTAATTTGTTAAAAATTTTTAACTAAAAATCTGTAATGGTCACATAATCAGTAGTATAATATTTTGTTTTTGTTAATAACTAGTGATAAATTCTTGATTTTTGTATTAATTGCTATTACAAAATACCTGTTCTTAAAGGCTTGATTTTAAGAACGAAAACCTGTAAAACTTATGGTAATACAATATACTATTCACTATAAAAATTATGAAATAATTGATTTTATATTGTATTGAATAGTATGAAAACGTCAGCATTTTAATATTTTAATATCAAAGTGTAAAACTCACTAAAATATTTCTAGAAATTAAAACTTAAACCAAAACTCAAATTCCTGCCAAAGGACCAAAATCCTCTGAAAGATTCCAGATCGTGATTAATACCATCTTCTCCATCCAGTATATATTTTTTATCCAGTAAATTAAAGGCATTGAACTGTATTTTTCCATATTTATTACCAACTTTAAAAGGATAGGTTAAATATGTATTTAGTACACCATATGCAGGAAATTCATAGGGCTGTTGAATATCATTAGCAATATTTCTACTGGTAGGATCAAAA
>PKTD01000097.1 GCA_002869315.1 Marinilabiliales bacterium
ACTTAAAAGGTCGAATTTATGCAGAAACGGGAAACTTTAAGCTTGGCAAAAAAATGTTCGATTTAGTTATTAAACAGGAAGACACTTTAAAATATTTATGGGATTATTCCTATGCTCACGATGGTATGGCCCTTCTGTTTTACGAGCAAGGAAAATATAAAAAGAGTATTGAATACGGTAAAAAGGCCATTAGTTTAGCTAAAAAACTGAATGCTCCATGGGACATTCAGTCGGCTGCCCTAATATTATCTAAATCATATAATGAACTAAAGCAATATGATAGTGCCTATAATTATTTAATGCTTAATAAAATATACAATGACAGCATAATTAATAAAGAAACCCGTTCGCATATCGAATATGTGGAACTAAAAAACTCCCAAATTAAAAATGAGCAATTAATTCAGGAAGCAGAGAGGCAAAAAGAAAAAATTGCATTCAAAAATAAACTGATGTGGGTAATAAGTATAGGTGCTGTTGTACTATTACTACTTTTAATTTTGTTTTTATACAAAAACCATCAAAAACAAATCCTTAGTAAAAAGCTGAGGTTTATAAACACAGAAATCCTAAAAAACAATAAAGACCTTGAACGACTAAATACTACTAAAGACCTAATATTTAGAGTAATTGCCCATGATTTGATGGGTCCAATAGGAAATGTTATTTCCTTTACAGATTTAATGAATAAGGAATATTCTAACCTTGGAAAAGAAAAGACAAAGGAAATAATTCAAAAGTTAAATATCACAATAATACAAACTTATAACTTATTGGATAATTTATTGCATTGGGCCAAAGTTCAAATGAATGAATCTACCACTAGTATTATTACTTTTTCTCCCAAGAAATCTACCAACAGAATAGTAAATTCGTTTGAATCGGCATTGAAGGAAAAAAATATTCATCTTGAAGTAAACATAGATGACAAAATAAAACTAAATACGGATGAGGTTAGTTTCCAAATAATTATAAGAAACCTTCTGGCCAATGCCATAAAGTTCACAAATATTAATGGAGTTATTAATGTTAGCGCAAAAGAACAAGAAAACAATATAGAGTTTATTGTTAAAGATAATGGTGTTGGAATTGATGAAGAGAAACTAAGTTTACTTTTTAATTCCAGACCTTCAATAAGTTCTTTGGGAACAAAAGGAGAAAAAGGGTCGGGAATTGGTTTAGTTTTATGTAATGAGTTTATTTATAAACTAGGTGGGAAAATATGGGCTGAAAGTAAAATAGGTGAAGGAAGTTCATTCTACTTTACAATACCTAAACAATAATAACAATGTTAAATAATTAATTATTATTTTTTGGAATATAATTGTTATTATTTTTGTTTCAAATATCAAAAAAAATTTAATTTAAGAAGTATGAGAAAATTTTTACCCCTTGTTCTGTTAGTATTTATTGCATCAGGACTATTTGCACAAGACTGTACTGAATTATTTATTTCGGAGTATGTTGAAGGCTCAGGAAATAATAAAGCTATCGAGATTTATAATCCTACATTAAACGCAATTGACCTTAGTGAATATCAACTTGTTCGTTACTCAAATGGAGGTTTTGAACCAAATCCAGTTGAGTTAAGCGGAACAATTGAATCAAAAGGCACATTTGTTGTTGTTCTCGACAAACGTGATCATGATGGTACCGGATTTGAACAACCTGTTGACTCTGCATTGCAGGAAAAAGCAGACATCTTCCTTTGCCCTGTTTACGAAGTAAATAAAATGATGTATTTTAATGGAAATGATGCCGTTACTTTAGAAAAAGTAACTGGTGAAATAATTGATATATTTGGATTTATTGGGCCACCAATGACCAGTGATGATAATGGTTGGGGAGAGTATAACGATACAACTATTACTTATAATAGTGGTGGTAACCCAACTGAATATACTATTTCTAATTATATAGTAGGCCCTCTATTCTGGTTATCCTGGACAAAAGATCACACACTAATGAGAAAAGCCGAAGTTTCATATGGTGTTACTGAAAATCCAGATCCATACTTTGTTGTAACACAACAGTGGGACTCTCTTGCTGAAAATACATTCGACTCATTGGGCTTTCATAATTGCAACTGCACAACCTTTGGTATAGATGAAGCCAAAGCAAAAGTTAATGTTGATATTTATCCTAATCCTGTAAATGGAAATAACTTTACTATAGATGCAGATGAACCCATAAAATATATTGAAATGTTCGACCTTAGTGGAAGAATAGTTGAAAGAATTGAAATGGGAAATAATATACGTAGTGGAAATTTCTCCACCAAAGAAGATTTTAAAGGACTGCTTTTTATTACTGTTAAATTAGAATCAGGAATTAGTAGAACAAAAAAATTACTCTTCCAGTAAACAAAAAATTGAATTTCATTTAAAAGGCTTCAAGGTAATCTTGGAGCCTTTATTGACTTTTCTAATGTCATAAAAAAGCACAAACAGCATGAAAAAGTTTTACTTAATCATAATTTATCTACTGGGAATTAGTTTGTTAGCAACATCACAAAATTATGTAGTTAGCGGACTGGTAACAGATTACACTGTAGGAGAGCCTCTCGTTGGCGTAAATGTGATTTACGGACCAGGAAAAGGTACTGTAACTGATATTGATGGTGTGTTTACCCTAAACTTACCTAAAGGTGAATACGACCTTGAAATATCGTATATAGGTTTTATTAAACAAACAAAGCATATAGTAGTCAATAATAAAAATTTATTTCTGAATTTCGAACTAAAAACACTCACACTCGACGAGGTAACTGTAGTTGGTGACTTGGCAAAAACCAGAGAAACACCAATCGCATTTTCTAACATCACACCGGTGGAAATTGAAGAACAACTTGCAGCCCGTGATATTCCTTTAATATTAAACTCAACACCGGGCGTCTATGCTACCCAATCGGGTGGTGGTGATGGTGATGCCCGAATAAATATCAGAGGATTTAACCAAAGAAATGTGGCCGTCATGCTGGACGGTATTCCTGTAAACGATATGGAAAACGGATGGGTGTATTGGTCGAACTGGTTCGGCCTTGATGCTGTTATGCGAGGCACACAGGTTCAGAGAGGTTTGGGAATGTCAAAACTTGCTATACCTTCTGTAGGTGGAACAATTAATATAACTACCAAAGGAATTGATGCAAAAAAAGGTATTAATGTAAAACAAGAAATAGGGTCTAATGGATATACCAGAACTTCTTTGGGCATGACAACCGGAAGACTAAACAATGGATTGGGAGTTACATTTGCAGGTTCCTATAAAAAAGGCAATGGATGGGTAGACCAAACATGGACAGAAGGATGGTTCTATTTTATGCGTATTGATAAAGAAATAGGAAAGCACGTAATAAGTGTAACTGCGATGGGAGCCCCCCAAAAACATGGTCAGAGAAGTTATAAAAAAAGAATGTCGGCCTACGACACTGCCTACGCTCTGGATAATGGCATGAGTGAAGAATATATTGGTAATTTAATAGACAAAGAAGTGCCAATTGATATGGGTCTAAGGTATAACCCTAACTGGGGCTATCTTGATAGAGCTTATATTACTGATACTGATACAGTTTTTCCAGGAACTCAAAAAACAAGTACCGCAAATAACTACTACCATAAACCTATGTTTAGTTTAAGAGATTTTTGGAGCGTAAATGAAAAACTTTATATCTCCAATGTGGCTTATTTATCAATAGGTAATGGTGGTGGGACTTCTTTCTCAAATTCCTCATCTCTGGATACTGAAACTAATCAGGTAAACCTTCAAAAAACTTATAATTCTAACCTAAATATTATTCCTCCATATTTTAATAAAAATAAACTATCCTCCGATATTATGCGTAATGCAGTTAATAACCACTTTTGGCTTGGACTGCTATCAACCTTCGATTATAAAATAAATGATGCCTTCAGTTTATCAGGAGGTATCGATTTAAGAACCTATAAAGGGGAGCATTACAGACAAGTGGATGACCTTTTAGGTGGTAATTATTTCCTTGATGATGCCAATAATAACACAGATAACGATACCACAAAAAGGTATGTTGGCGACATAATAGGTTATCATAATGATGCTATAGTAAATTGGGGTGGTTTATTTGCTCAGTTAAAATATCAGGTTGGTAATCTAACTGCTTTTATCAATTTAAGTGGATCTATGTCTGCTTATAAACGTATCGACTACTTCTTACCTAAAACATTAACAGTAGGCGATACTACCATGGAAATAAAATACGGTGATGAGGTTACTTATAATGGTGTAACTTATGATCATAATTCAGAAGGCTTAAAAACCAATGAAACCAATTGGAATTATTTCCCTGGATTCACTCTGAAAGGTGGTGCAAATTACAACATCAATGAACAAATGAACGCTTTCATAAACTTAGGTTACCTGTCTAAGGCTCAAAGATTTGCAAATGTCTACGATTATGAAAACAATTTGTTTTTAAGCATTAAAAATGAGAAAGTTAAAGCAATAGAACTTGGATATAGTTATGTGCTTCCAAAAATAACTTTCAATCTTAATACATACTATACTGTCTGGGAAAATAAACCAGCCGACAAAAAACAGTATATGACGGATCCTGTAGATCCCGAAATTAGATATACCATCAATATTAATAATATGAATGCTCTTCATAAAGGTATAGAATTAGAATTTGGTTATAGGATAACTAAGAATTTAACACTTGAAAGCATTCTTTCCCTGGGAGACTGGAAATGGACTTCTCAGGATACTGCCTTTGTTTATAATGATAATAATCAGTTAGTTGGTAAAAGAGCCTTCGATGCAAGAGGCCTCTATGTGGGTGATGCTGCCCAATTCCAAAACAGAGAAAGTATAAGATGGGAAATTATTCGTGGACTATATGTTTCAGGGGCTTTTACATGGTTCGGAAAACATTATGCAGAGTTCAATCCACTGGATTATGATCCTTCAGATCCGGATTCTCCTTCATTTGATGATAAGGGTGATCCAATTCAGTCATGGAAAATACCAAATTATTATATGGTAGATGTTAATGCCGGATACTCCTGGAATATTAAAGATGTTAATATGCAAATAAGAGCAAGTGTATTGAACCTGCTGAATGATACATATGTAACAGATGCACAAAATAATGATACATATTTAAGTCAGGCTTCAAATACTTTTAATGCGAACTCTGCCAGTGTGCATATGGGAATGGGTAGAAGGTTTATAGTATCACTTAAAGTAAGTTTATAATATTTAGAAAATAACAGATTAGAAAAAATAGAAATGAAAAAATTAATTACAGTATTATTTGTACTTGTGAGCACAGGCTTGTTGTTTAGTCAGCAAACCGGTTATTACAATGGTACATCAGGAAAAAGTGGTGATGAATTAAAAGCCACACTTCATAATATTATTAAGGGGCATACTCCTTACTCTTATTATATCTCAAAAGAAATATTCAGGCAATCAGATGCTGATCCTAATAACCCTGATAATCTTATTTTAGTATATACAGGTAGATCTCAAGATGCAGGAGACTTCGGAACTGGCGGCAATCAAATAAACAGAGAGCATGTTTGGGCAAAATCCCATGGCGATTTTACCGACTGGCTGCCAATGTATAGCGATGTGCATAATTTAAAACCTGCCGACGCTTCAGTAAATGTTGACAAAAGCAATAAGGACTTTGATAATGGAGGAACACAACATAGCGAGGCTACAGGTTGTTATTTTACAGACTCTACATGGGAACCAAGAGATGAGGTTAAAGGTGATATAGCACGTATAATTTTTTATATGTCCACCAGATATGAAGGTGGTGAAGGTGAAATAGATTTAGAAGTTGTGGATTGGGTTAATACATATCCAAATGCTCAACATGGTAAACTTTCTGCACTCCTGGAGTGGAACCTTCAGGACCCACCAGATGATTTTGAAAGAAATAGAAACAATGCAATATTTTCCTTCCAGCATAATAGAAATCCTTTTATCGACTTTCCGGAATGGGCACAAATGATATGGGGTGAGGAAGCGGCAAATGAATTATCAATTGATAATCTTGAAATAAGCCCTTCAATTTTTGTTGCTGAAGAACCAATTCAAATAAGCGCAACTATTCAAAATTTATCTAGGATAGGTACCGATGCTGTAATTAACTGGGGTACCTCTTATGACAATCTTAATCAGGAAGTTGAAATGATAGAAAATGGCAATGAGTACACTGGAACAATTCCAGGTCAAGCAGAAGATGCTACAATTTATTATAGCATCACTGCCAGCGATGGTACAAATGATAATACTACCGTTGTCTATAATTTCTATGTGCTAAAAATTTTTACCGCAGATATAGTTTCTATTTATGATATTCAGGGACAACAGGATGACTCCCCTTATGAAAATCAAATTGTTAGTACAACAGGTGTAGTAACCGCTAACTTTGGAACTTCTTATTTTATTCAGGATGGAAGTGGATTGTGGAATGGTTTGTTTATCTATGAGTCAGGAAGAAATCCTGCTGTGGGAGATAGTATAGTTATCACCGGTGAAATAAGTGAATATTACGGAAAAACAGAAATGTCTAACATAACTGATTATTATTTTATATCATCCAATAATGAACTTCCTCAAGCTATACTAGCAGAAACTGGCGGCATAACTGAGGGATACGAAAGCGTTATAACAAAAGTTACAAATGCAACTTGTACTGATGCCAACTACCAGGCCGACTATTATATGTGGAAAGTAAATGATGGTAGCGGTATGCTTAAAATACATAATTCATCCATTTTCGAATATGAGCCCACTGAAGGCGTTGCATATGATATTACAGGTCCAATGAATTACGATTTTGATGAATGGAAAATTGAATTAAGATTCGAATCTGATGTTGCAGAAGGTGGTGATTTAGCCCCTCCAACGGTTGAAACAGTTGAGGCGGTATTAAATACCAATATTAAGATTTTATTTGATGAAGATGTTGAGGCATTATCTGCCGAGAACATTGAAAATTATGCAATTGACAATGGTATCACAATAGAAAGTGCTACACAGCATGCCTTTAACAAATCACAGGTTAACCTCACTATTTCTTCACTAATGTCTGGAGAAAGTTACAATATTACCATAAATAATATTGCGGATTTAGCAGGTAATATTATGGAAGAATACTCATCTTCATTTTCATATGTGGGTATTGATGAAATTATTGATAATTCTGAAGTAAATATTTATCCGAACCCTGCAGAGAAAAAGTTAAATATCGATTTTAAACTACTTAAAGATAGTGATATTAAAGTCGAAATAATTAGTATTTCTGGGCAAAGTATAATGTCCAAAACCGTTTCTGCAAAAAGCGGAAATAACAATTTAGTTTTAGATGTAAATACTATTCCAAAAGGATTTTATATTTTAAATCTTAAAACATCAATAGGAGAAATCAACAGTAAACTTATAATAGAATAATTAATACTATAATTTAAAATCTCCCATAAGATTAGATATTACTCTTATGGGAGATTTTTTTTGTACTAAAACATGCATTTTTATAATATTTGTTAATCAAGTTTCGTTATTATCCCTTAGTTTATTCCTTTATTTTTATTTTTGCCAAAAATTAAATTAAGTGACTGATAATTTAGTAATTATACCAACGTACAATGAGAAGGAAAATATCGAGAAGATAATCAGGTATGTAATGCAACTTGACAAGCAATTCGATATACTTATTGTTGAAGACAATAGCCCTGATGGAACGGCTGATATTGTTAAAAAATTAATGAAAGAATTCCCTGATAATCTGTTTATCATGGAAAGAAAAGGAAAACTGGGTTTGGGAACAGCTTATATCGATGGTTTCAAATGGGCTCTAGAAAAGCACTACGACTTTGTAACCGAGATGGATGCCGATTTCTCGCACAACCCTGATGATCTTATTCGCCTTTATGATTCAAATAAAAACAAAGGATCTGATGTTGCTGTTGGCTCACGTTACATTAAAGGAGTAAACGTTGTTAACTGGCCAATGGGTAGAGTATTGATGTCGTATTTTGCTTCCACATATGTGAGAATTGTTACAGGAATGAAAATAATGGACACCACGGCAGGATTTGTTTGCTGGTCGAGGAAAGTATTAGAAACAATTGACCTTGACAGGATTAAGTTTATTGGTTATGCCTTCCAGATAGAAATGAAGTATACTGCTGTAAAACTGGGATTCGAAGTTGCTGAAGTTCCTATTATTTTTACCGATAGAACAGAAGGCACCTCCAAAATGAACAAAAGTATTTTCAGAGAAGCAATATTTGGTGTTATGCAATTACGCATGAGAGCTATGCTTGGCAAAATAAGACCAGTGAAAAAAGTATAATTTTCAATATGACATCACAAAAAGTTATAAAAGCTGCAAATATTGTTAATGAAGGTAAAACCTTTATTGGTGATGTTTTTATTGTTGATGATATTATTGAAAAAATTACAGAATCTAACTCTCATTCCTATGAGGGTTTTGATATAATTTCTGCTGAGGGATTATACTTATTCCCAGGTGTTATTGACGATCAGGTTCATTTTCGCGATCCGGGTTTAACATATAAAGGTGATATTTATTCCGAAAGTAAAGCTGCTGTAGCAGGAGGTGTTACTAGTTATATGGAAATGCCTAATACTGATCCACCAGCAGTTACTATCGATATTCTTGAGGAGAAATATAAAAAAGCAGCCACAAACTCTCTTGCCAATTACTCATTTTATATGGGCGCCTCTAATGAAAATATTGAAGAGATAAAAAGGGTTGATCCAAATAATATTTGTGGTATTAAAGTATTTATGGGCTCGTCAACAGGTAATTTACTAGTTGACAACCAAAAGGCGCTGGAGGATATATTTAAAAATGCACCGACCTTAGTTGCAACCCATTGCGAAGATGAAGAGACAATCCAAAAAAATAATCAGGATTTCCTAAAAAAATATGGCCTAGACGCACCAACTAGTATTCATCCTCAATTACGGTCTGCACAAGCATGTTATCTCTCATCTTCTAAAGCTGTTGAAATGGCCAAACAGTATGGTACACGATTACATATATTGCATTTGACAACAGCCAGGGAAATGGAACTTTTCCAAAATAATATCCCGTTGAAAGACAAAAAAATTACTGCTGAAGTTTGTGTACATCACCTTTGGTTCACTGATGAAGATTATAAGAATAAAGGAAACTTCATTAAATGGAATCCTGCAATAAAAACAAAAAACGACAGGGAAGCCTTGAGGGAAGCTGTAAGAAACAATACTATAGATGTTGTTGCTACAGATCATGCGCCTCATTCTGAAGAAGAAAAAAGAAAACCATACTTCATGGCTCCTTCGGGTGGTCCTCTGGTGCAACATAGTTTGATTGCAATGCTTGAAATGGTGCATAAAGGAATTTTTAAGTTGGAAAAAGTCATTGAAAAAATGTGTCATCATCCGGCTGAATTATTTAAAGTAGATAAAAGAGGTTATGTGCGTAAAGGTTATTACGCTGATTTAGTGCTGGTTGATCTAAATAATAAGTTCACAGTATCTAAGGATAATATTTTTTATAAAAGTAAATGGTCTCCTTTTGAAGGAGATACGTTTAATTCAAAAGTTGTTAAAACCTTTGTAAATGGCAATATTGTTTACAATAATGGGTTGTTTAAAGAAGAAATTAAAGGAAAAAGATTAAGGTTTAATCGCAAATAAAATAATAAAATGAAGAAATTGTTGATGATCGCTTTAAGCCTCGTATTGTTGGCTTCATGTGGAACTGAAAAAACAGATGGCGATAATTCGAAAGAAGGACAAAACAAAGAAGTAAGACAAGAACCTGATGGAGATCATGTAATAACATCATATGCTAATGGTAACCCGAAACTTGTAAAAACTTTTGAGATAAAGGGTGAAAAACTAGTAGCGGTTTATGAAAAAGAATATTATAATGATGGAGCGCTCCTAAAAGAAGGAAAATTAAAAGATGGCAAGCGAGATGGCTTATGGAAATCATTTCGTCGCGACGGTATCCTTTGGAGCGAGGGCAATTATAAAAATGGACTAAGAAATGGAATTACAACTACTTACCATCCCAATGGTGAAGTTTATTATATGGGTGAATATACCGATGGAAAGAAATCAGGAAACTGGAAATTTTATAATGAACAAGGTAAACTCGTAAAAGAGGAAGATTTTTAGTAGTTCTAATAATTTAAATATATCATCACCGGTAGGTGATCACTGAATCCTCCGTAATATTTTTTTGATGCAGTACGACTTGGTCTTGCTTCACCTTTCTTGGGGAAAAATAACATCCAGTCATATTTCACAACATTTTGCTGGTTTTGCATTAAATGAAGGTTGTTTTTATCATTGAATAAAGCAGAGGATACTATAAACTGGTCGAACATATCCCATTTTTTGTAATATAGTGAACCATTACCTTTTTCGTAATCTTTATAGGAAAGGTTATAAAGTTTTGAATCCTCAATTTTATCTTTTGGATTATTAGCCTGCAATATTTTTGAGACACTAATATCTGTTGGGTTATCATTTAAATCACCTGCCAAAACTATCATTGCATCACCATTTTGGCTCATTATTGAGTCAGTAATATGTTTTAGCATCTGAGCAATATAAATTCTTAAAGGTTCGGTTTTTTCCTGGCCACCCCATCGCGAAACCCAGTGATTAAAAAATATATGCAATGTATCCACTCCTGCTAAAATTCCTTTGCTATAGAGTATATCGCGCGTGCTATTTCCAGAATCCGGCAGCTTCACATAAATGAAATTATTTTCAAGAGGCAAATAATAATCAGGATTATACATCATTCCAACATCTATACCCCTTTCGTCAGGGCTATCTTTATGAATAATTTTGTAATTCGCATCTGCAATGGCAGTATGTGATGCCAAATCTTTTAATACATTTCTATTCTCAAGTTCGCAAAGCCCTATTATTGCAGGAAATTCATTTATGGTATCTATGGCACTAATTACTTTTGCCAATTGATTGATTTTATGTTCGTACTTTTTAGTATCCCAATTTAAGTCGCTTGAAGGCGTATATTTTTCGTCAGCAACATTAGGGTTATCAATTGTATCAAAAAGATTTTCAACATTATAAAATGCAATACTTAATGAATTTCTTTTTGTATCGTTTTCACTACAACTTCCTAGTATCATCAATATTAAGATAACACCGGATATTTTTAAAAAATTATTCATACTAATATAATTCTGATGGAATTTACTATTTAATATAGATTAATATTCAAAATTACAACAAATTAGGCTAAAATGAAGAAAAATCATATGTTTTTTAAGCGGTCTATTTCTCTTCTTTCACGCTTTGTAGGTCGGCCTTCTCCTCTATTTCTCTTTTCATGATTCAACAGTCTAATCATATCATATCTTTCATACTCTTCCGCAGGAGTTAAATCTTCTAGTAAATCATCAACTAATTTAGGGCCCACTCTGTTTTTAACAAGTTGCACTACTTTGATTGTCTTTTTTACTAACTTTTGCTGAACTTCAATTATATCACCTTCTTTAATCTCGCGCGATGGTTTTACATTTACTCCCTGGATTTTTACCTTGCCTCCCTTACATGCCTCTCCAGCTTGAGTGCGGGTTTTATATATCCTAACAGCCCATAACCACT
>PKTD01000002.1 GCA_002869315.1 Marinilabiliales bacterium
ATAACCATACGTTCATATAATGAAAGATATTCATCATTTGAATCTTTCTGGGCGTTTTGTATTTCAATTAAAGCATATTGCTGAATCGTTAATAGCGGTAAAACAACATTTTCTCTTAAACTAATGCTCATTCTGCTTCGGGCATTATCTTCCAGTAATTCTTTATTTCCTGAGACTTTCAGCACCATTTCCTTACTTAATAAAAACTCATCATAAATCATAGTCCAGAAATTACCAAACTTTTTATCGTTCTTCATATATTGAGTAATCTTGAAATTGGTTTTGCTCATGCTTTGCATGCTGTTGTCAAGCAGGGCTTTAAAAAATGTGGAAGACTTGTATAATTCTTCACATTCTCTGAGGTTTCCCTTTTCTTCCTGTTCTTTTAATGCAGTACCCAATCCATAAAATCCTGGCACATTTTGTTTCAACTGACTCCATGCGCCAACAAATGGAATTGCTCTTAAATCCTCAAGTTTTAATTTATCAGCACTACCTCTTTTGGCAGGACGACTTCCAATATTTGCCATATTATAATATTTCAAAGTACTCCTTTCCTCAAGAAATGGCATAAACAGTTTATGCTTTTTTAAACTGTCGTATTTCTGATAACTGGTTTCCGATAATTCCTGAATTAATTGTCGTTGATATTCATGTAAAACCGAGGCGGAATTCTTAAACAAATTATTTTCTATTCCGGCAGTAAGCAAATGACTCAGATTATGAACAGCAGCTTCCTTTATTCCATAATGTGAACTAATGGTTTGTCCCTGAACGGTAATTTGAATTTGTTTGCTTTCGATGGTTTTTCCCAGCGCAGAATAAAATTTGTGAGTATTTCCGCCCCCACGTGCCGGCGGACCTCCTCTGCCATCAAAAAATACTACTTCCACCTCATTGTTTCTGGAAACCCCAGTCACATCTTCCTTGGCTCGATAAATTGCCCAGTTGGCCATTAGATATCCTCCATCCTTCGTGCCATCGGAGAACCCTAACATTACTGTCTGGCGTGATTTTCGATTTTGTAAATGTTTCTTATAATCGGGCTGATTATATATTACTTCCATCGACTCACCTGCCTGCTTCAAATCATCAATGGTTTCGAACAAAGGAACAATATCCAGCGTTAATTCTTCAGTTCCATAACTACACATTTTTGCCAAAGCAATAACTCTGGCTATGTCCATGGCGCCTCTACAATTGGAAATAATGTATCTGTGGGCTGCCATATTTCCATTCATTTTTTGTATCTGCTTAATAATGCCAAATGAGTCAACAGTATCTTTGATTAATATATCTTCGGATGATATTTTTTCTGCTAGTTTGTCTATTTTTAGCAGGTATTCCAGTTTATCGTTATGAGGTAGATCATCGAAATTCTGTGGTAATAAATTTGGGTTTTCACTTACCACAGCCTCAAATGTTTTTGCAATTACCCTGCTATCCTGTCGTATGTCGATGCTGGCAAAGTAAAATCCGAAAAGATTAACTTTTCTTTTAAAAGATTGTAATTTCTCAATAAATAATCCCTGATGTTTATTTATCAGAGTTTTTTCAATTTCATCCAATTTTGAAATTAAATCATCAAGATCTATATTCTTCTCACCTCCAGGGTTTGTTAGTTCCTGATAAAGTAATTCATCGAGTTCGTTGAGTATTTCAAAAACACCTCTAAAACTCAATCTGCGTTTCAGCAATTTTATATCCTGATGATAGCATTTTACAATAGACTCTCTCAAACGAGCGGCAACTTTTTTTGTGGTGTCAACAGTTACAAAAGGGTTTCCATCCCTGTCGCCGCCAGGCCAAAAACCAAGTGTTATTAATTGATTTTCAGGCAATATCGATTGTTTGAAATTCTGACTTATACGGTCCATGAGTTCGCCAATGGCCGGATAGAAAATATTACCTAAATACCATGTTAACGAAAGAGCCTCATTATAAGCAGTAGGTTTGTGTTTACGGTAGAAAGGAGTTTTGCCCAATTGCTGAAGTAAATCACGAGAATATGCGATATCTCCATTTGTTATTGAATCTGTTAAGTCAGAAGATATAGCCAAAACCTGTCCTGGATAGAATTGAGTTGGGTGAGCGGTTAATACAACTCTGATCCCGAAAGTTGAAAGCACTTCCCTCATCCTGTCATTAAGGTTTTTATTTCTTACTTTGTCACTTAAGCGAGCCCATGAGTCGGAATCGCCAATATTGTGAATTTTACTGTAGGCCGACTCTTCCAAAGCATCGATTAATACTATCTGCCGTTCTACATACTGTATTACTTTGAATAAAAAAGAAATCCTGTCTTTTTCATTAAAATGGGATTTATGTTCTTTGAAAAAGTCATTTATTATAACTTCTGGAGAGTGGCCCTGGTCGAATCCCTTTTCACATGCTTTTTGAAGAAGAGGAAGTAAAAGCCCAGTTTGTTCCACAGCATCTAAAGGAAGAGTTAGGAAAAGGCTATTATATAATTGATATTTTAGTTCAACCAGTTCGTTGTAAGATTTTTTAATTTGATCGTTCATAGAATTATTTTAGTGCACCGAAAACATCTACAAATCTAACTAATAATAAAACCTTAGATATTTAATAAACTATAAATGAATTTATCTTTGGAGAAAACCTTCAATATTGTTATAGGAATTGCCATAAAAGAAGGCATTTTTTATTAATGCAACACCCTGAATTATGCTTTAATATTTTAAAGAATTAAATTAATCGTAAGAAACAGATTCACCAATTTTTTTGGCCAATTTTATACCCCATTCATGATAACAAACCTTACACATTCTGTTTTCAGTCCAATTTTTATATACACTTGTAGTCCTTTTATTCCAGCGAATATAATTTCTTTGATTCACTTTTGTACTGCCGCTATATGATACGGTTGTTCCTACATATTCATCAACTTTCTCTGAACTTGTACTTTTTGAAATGCCATCCTCTGTTGTTCCCAATTTTATTGCTGCGTAAATTGTATGACATGATGGGCATCTGTCGAAATTAATTGTGCTGGAAAGTGATGAATACCATAAATATGCGGTACTAAAGGCGAGAATACCAATAAAAAACCACTGATCTGCCACTAATACGACATATAAATAAAGTAAATATGTAAATAAACTAATTATGATAAAATTGACAAATTTAACTGCCGAATTACCAAGAAATTTCGTGTAAGTAAAAATTTGCAAAAAAGGACCTGCAATCATTCTTCCAATAGAGAAAAATAAAAACAACAATATTGCATAAATTCCCATTTTTATTACCCATGCGATAGCCTGTGTAAACCATCCGGAATAATCTTTAAAATCTTGCCACCATTGCATTTTTGGAATATTGTCAAGATAAAATGTATAATTAAATATCTTTGTAATTTCCAGATCTTTTAACTGTTGAACCAGGAGTATCTTGTCATAAAAATGTCTGCCTCTACGGTGCATTAAACGAGTGCTGTCAGCAACATTATTTTTGTTTAAAATCACCAATAAGCCAACATATTTGTTTTTATTTCCAAAAACATGTAGTTGTTTAAAATAAGCCTGATATGTATTTTTTGTTTTGATATATGAAGTAGCCGGGCCATATTTTTCTTCTATACTTTTCAGAGAATCGCCAATAACATTTTGCTGTATGGCTTTCTCTGTAGTTGAAAAGTTATAGTCGGGATTTAGTTCTGGAATACTGTCGAATATCAAAGTATTAAAGTTCTTTTCCAGGACCCATCTTACGCGACCATCATCAAGTTTAACTTTCAGGAATTTTACAGTTTTATAACTCATCCTGGATTCTTCACGATCGATGACTTTTACCAAGGTTTTTGCCGGTATGGTATCCACCCTTTTGCCACCAATTTTTTTGAAGGTCCAAACGGTTTTTTTCGACTTTGCCTTATCAGCACCCTTTAGAACTGTAAATGGCACAAATCCCCTTTGTCCGTCATCAGTTTCTACCTGAAACCATTTTTTATTTACTGAGGCTATGGGTTTTAGTTTGCTTCCTTTTGAAAGACGTACCTTTGTTTTGATATTGAGTTCATCTTCTTTGGGATCTTCTGTATTCCACAGTAAATCAGTTGATTTTGTAGTAACAAACCATTCGGGATTATAATTAATTTCAGGATATTTATAAGTGTTAATGCTTACCAAAAAGCCAATTCCCACTATACCTAATAAACTAAATATTACGGCAGTAATTATTTTATCCTTGTATTTTGGATATTTAGTGTCTGCAGTTTTTATAGTGTCTTCAATGTAATCTATCCACTCCTTGGTGTAATCATCATCCACATCTAATTTGTGAATTTCTTTGAGAATTTTTTTTGATTTTTTTATTTCACTTCTGGAATTAGGATAACGATATTCTTCCCCGTCATCATTAATACCAACATGGCTCCATAAATTGTAAATCTTCTCATATAGTTTTTTAGCCTGTGAGTTTGGATCATTAAGATTATTTGACATAGTGCGTTAATTTTTTTCACTATAAAAATATCAATATAGATCGAATATTAATTAATTTATAAATGATATTTATCAAAGTAAATTGATTAATTTACCTGTAATCCAATTTTGATACAGGCAAATTAATATTCCAATAATTGATTATAAAAATGAAGCAACTGCATCAAAACAAAATAACTTTGATGTTTTTGGAAATTTCAGGACCTCTAACCACTAGCAAATAAGTCCCTTTTGTCCTTGTAGCATCTTCCTCAATATTTATAAGGTGCTGATTAGGGTCGATTTTTTTTCTTAAAACGATTTGACCTAATTTATTAATCAATAATAATTCATCCAACTTCATATTTTCAGGAATTTTGACAGATAGACTTCCATTTGATGGATTGGGAAAAGCTAGTATTTCATTTTCATTCTTTATATTTTCATCTGTTGACAATGTTGTGCTAACTGAAATATTATCGATAAACAGAGGATTCCCAATTGAACTATATGTCTCAAATGCAATTTGTATGTCATGCATAAACTCCCAATTGTCAAGGTTTAATGAAATACAATCGGCCCCCCAGCCTTCTGCACACCAGTCGGAAGAAATTTCTGGCCAAAAGTTTTCGGTAAGTTCATGTGTTGCAAAAGAACCGCTTCCATCTTCACCAGCAGTGAAAACTTTTTCCCATGTTATACCGCAATCAGGACTTATATAAATATTTAAGGAGTCGGATATTGGCATATACTTATTGGCATAAGCGTGTTGTAAATCCAGTATTACATCGGTAGAGCCAGTAAAATTTAAAGGAGGGCTTATGAGCCTGTCGTATTTTCCAATTAAATATGATTGAAACTGCAGTCCCATGGCCTGATTACCAGGGCTTGTTCCTCCAATATTTTCCAATTCCCACGTGACCGATTCATCGGGATTTTCTATTAACCAATCATCTGGCTTGTAGCTGTCTTCTTCAAAAGATTCAATATATGGCAATGTATAACCGCCTGCAGAAATCATATCGAATTTAGTAATTGAAGAACTTCCATTTAAATTCCAAACGGTCAGACTTACAGAGTATAAATTAGCCTCATCAAACACCACTTCCGGATTTTGACTGTATTTATCTGTGCCATTTACAAAAGTAATATCTGAGGGATCGAATTGCCATTCCCAACTTATTGGGCTGTATTCTGATAAATCGGTGAACTTCACTTCTTTGCCGGTACAAACAGCGGTAATATCCGAAGTAAACTCTACATCTGGTAAAATACTCGTACTTGTACTTATATAATTTTCTTTGGTAAGAGTATCACTTCCTAAGCTATTTGAAGCAATAAGAGTAACATCAAAACTACCTTCCTGATCAAAAAGTATTTCTCCCGGATTTTGCATACTTGATGTTGCGGGTGTTCCACCCTCAAAACTCCATTCCCAGCTAGTAGGTACTCCTAAACTTAAGTCGGAGAAATTGATTGTTTCTCCTGTAGGAATTAGTATTTCGTCGGCCTCAAAATCAACTACCGGAATAAATGAAGGTTTTACAAAAGCCCAATATGTTCCCCAAATACTGTTTCCTGTAGGCATTTCGGCATACTCATGAAGAGCCCAAAAATCAATATCATCTACCGGATCTACTGAAACCGATGAATAATCACCCCAACGATTTCTGTCACCTCCATATGTTTTATAGTAGGATGCCAGGCCTTCTTTGTAAATGTGAACATCACGCATGCTGCCAGGTTCATCAATATGGTCTTTATATGAATAGCCAGCACTTGCATAAATATTATCTGAAAATACACCATGCCCTATGAGAACATCTTCATTGGCATTTACAGCGATACTAGGAAATGCATAGGAATACTCCTGGTTTTCATCTTCTATCCTGCCTCTTTCTAGTATAACACCATTTGTATCAAGATTCCACCATTGTATTGCTGTATAAGTGGGGTCGTCAGCAGGCAGATAAATATGATGTACTGCCCACAATTTATTATTCCTAAAAATCATAGTATGCATTCGGGCATCAACGCTGTTTAGTTTTTCACTGCTTCCCAGTTGTGGTAGAAAATCACCATGGTTTTCATAAGACCAGTTTTCCCATGGTTCCGGAATCCCTATGGATCCTTCCAGTTCAAAAACAGGATCTACGGTGGTGCCACTAAGCGTAAAAAGATTTATATAACCAGAACCATTATCATTACCATCACCGGTTGATATTAGGTAAAGGTTTTCTTCTTCCTCATCATAAGTAAAAGCCGGTACAATAGCAGAACCCAGGTTAGTAGTAAACTTGTTTAAACTAATATCATCATCACCATTAAAAGCAGCATTTTTATCAAGCGTAAAAACCACAAATTCAACTGCTTCAAAAGCAGAGTTTCTCATAATACCACCTATGCTTATCCACTTTTTATTAAATCCTAAATTGGGATAGTCGAACCATAAAATGTTGTCGGTATCTGTATCAAACCAATAAAAATTCCAGTCATCCAGAGGGTTTGATGTTGTGCTCACGCACACATAAATTCTCGATGTGGTAGAAGTTGAACCACTGGGTGTAATCATTATCCATCTGTTTTGATAAGGGTCGTATACTATCTTAGGATCAAAAGTGCCTCCATTCCCAGGCATAGGCTCCCACCAGTTGGAAAGTGATGTGGTAAATAATTCATTTCCTGATTTGTCGGTAATGCGTACTTGAGGATTGAGGGTTTGCATTAAATGATTTGGTCCTGCCGCACCATTAACATCTGGAGGTATGGAAGTACCATTGTCGATTAATCCAGCAAAAGAAGTATCTGGTACAGGTGAAGCGATTGTAGGGCCATAACTTTCTTTGGATCTGGTGTTTATTTCTTCCTGATTTATGATATTTGATTTGGAAAAAGTCCATTTTTCAGGCTTCCAATTTTTATTAGGTCTTTTAAATACAGTACTTGAGGGTTTAATTTGTTTTTTCGTCAAAATACTTACTCTTGCCTCTTTATGAGCCTTTCCTTTTTCAGCTTCATAGTTTTGTGCAAAGTTGTTTGTAAGTAAATAGAAAAACAGAATAAGGGCAATGGTCAGACTCTTCATATCGATTTGTTGTTGTTGAATATAACAACAAATATATAATTAGATTTAAAATTATTAAAATCAATATTATAAACAACTATCGATTAAGACCTAATTTCTGATAAAAACCAGATTCTGGAAAGGAAATTAATCCTTATGTATTAAAAATTTCAATTAGTTTTTTCTCTCTGAAGTTAAAAATCTGATCAATTTTGTTTTTAATAATCAGCGAGTTGGCTATTTTACCTATTATTCCAAATGGGGGGCTGTAGGTTAAGATGTCTTTCATTAATACGCCATTTTTTGTTTCTTCAATGAAGTGTTCATGATGCCATATTTTATAAGGACCAATGATCTGTTCATCAACGAAATATTCCATCTCTTTTACATGAGTAATTTCTGTTACCCATGTCATTGGGATTTTTAGTAAAGGAGATACTTTATAAATAATGATCTGGCCTTCATACATTTTTTCTTTTTCCTGCTTCGATTGAATATTAAATCCCATATATTCCGGAGTAATCAACTTAAGGTTATCAGGACTGGATATAAAATCCCATACTTCGCTGAGGCTGGCATTGAGTAATTGTTCCGTTTTGTACTGAAAAACTGACATGAGCTTAGTTTTTTAAATTATCTATTTCCTCGAGAATTTTTTGAGCTTCTGCATATTTTTTTTCGCTCTCAATTCTACTGCTGGTTGATAATTTATGAGATTCCTGAAGAAGACGCTCATATTTATCATATAACTTATCTTCTTTTGACTTGGATTTAAAAATATTAAACATAATTTTAGTTTTTAGTATTGTTTCAAAATAATTTAATGTAGTCGATTTCTATTTCAAAATCACCCTCTTTTTTATTGCTAACGATTAGTCCCATTCGGGAAATATCTTTAAAATCATTAGCATCTACTATTTTACTTCTTTCGTTATTCAATATGTATTCTTTAAACTCATCTAAAGAAACTGTAACAGTTGTCCATTCCCATGAAGTTTCGGTAAATGATTTTTTAAGATAAGGCATGAAGAATTGCTCATATTTCAAAAATCTTATTCCAAAGGCCTGACCTTTACTTCTATACCTGATTTCCAATTTAGTATAATCAGAATAATCCTGATCATTCTTAGGCCCTCTGAGTGAAGCAAATCCTCCATTATTTTCTAATGAAATATTACCCTTAAACGAAAGAGTATTATCTGCAATTAATGAAGTGGAACTTGATAGGCCACCCATTACTCCATCTACAACAACAACCCATTCTTTTCCACTTTTGTTTTCACCAAAATCGATAGTGTAAGACGAATCTGGAGGCGGTATTAACATGTTAATTATGATTAGTAAAATGGTCATGATATTGAAATATTTATATTTAGTAAAATAACGGTTAGTAGTAAATCATTACTACCAACCGTTCAACCAACATTAAAGAAATTTAATTAGGAAGTAATACGCCATTAATAACGTGAATTACACCATTAGTTGTGTTAGTGTTAACACCTACAATCTCACTTGTTTGATTGATTGTAAGGTTACCTAAATCAATTGTAATATTCTGACCGAGTGCTGTTGGAAGTTGTCCGTTCTCATCGAGAACACTTGATAGGTCTTTGTCATAAGCTCTTGCAGGAACAACATGATAAGTTAGAACAGCTATAAGTGTCTCCAAGGGGATATCATTTAAACTAGTCCATTGCTCATTACTATCCAAAAGTGCCTGAAATGCAGCATTAGTTGGGGCAAAAACAGTATAAGGACCATCAGCGCTCAGAACTGTCAATAGATTTTGATCTGGTCTTCCTTCATTTGCAGTTCTTTGAAGAGCAGCAATCAAAGAAGTAAATTCACCATCTCCACTAAGCCCTATTGTAGTTTCTACAATATTTCCATTAGGAGGAAGAAGCACTTTGTCAATTAGATGTACAACTCCCGTTCCGGCTTCAATATCAACTGCTGTTATTTCGGTATTACCATTAATAAAGTTACCGGCTGAAACTAGCGAGAAATGTAATTTATTGCCATTTACTGTTACTGCTTCCTGAGGAATCTCTGAACTCATTACTTTAGTGGCAATAACATGATAAGTTAATACAGCGGTTAGAGTCTGTGCATCAACTGCCTCAGGATTGATTCCTGCAGCATCAAATGCGAAATTGTTAGGTGCGAATATAGTAAGGCTCTCTGCCTCTAAAAGTGTATTAGTCAAATTTGCTTTCACAACTGCAGAAACCAGTTTTGAATAATTATTATTAAAGTAAGCAGGCTCAAGAATAGTGTTTACAAACTGTCCAACGGATGCTGGTACTAAAACCTGATTAACGGTGTGGATTACACCATTTGATGCTTCTACATCATATGGCATTACAACACTTACATTGTTAATTTTTATGCCATCCATAGTCGATAAGGTTAATTCTTCGCCTTGTAAAGTTGCTACTTTACCATCTGCAATTTGAGTTGACATTACGCTGCTTGGTACCACATGGTATAATAAAATTTGTTCTAATACATCCACAGGTACATTATTAATGTCTGATTGTCCTATTTCTGCTAAGAGAGCAGCAAATGCCTCATCTGTTGGCGCAAAAACTGTAAAAGGACCGTCACCCTGTAGGTCGTCTAATAGGTTTGTAATAGTTAGCGCAGTTGCAAGGGAGTTAAAACCATTGTCTTGTGCTAATTCAACAATATTACTTTTTTCAACTGGTGTAACATCATTGTTTTTGTCATCTTCTTTTTTACATCCCATAGTTGAAAAAGTAACTATGGCCATTAGTGCTAATAAAAGTGTTTTAGTTTTCATGTCTAAGTATTTAGTTATTAATATTCGACAAAGATAAAGATAAATTTTTTAATTGTGCAAGAAAAAAGTGAAAAAATTTAGACAAAAAATTATTTTATACTGTTAATCAGGTAGTTAAAATTTGCATTTTTTTAAAAAATGTCTATCTTTGCAGAAAAATTACTAGACATGGCATCGTATTCAGTTACTCAGGTAGAAGCAATAACAGGTATAAGTTCTCACAAATTACGTATTTGGGAACGCAGATATAATTTTATAAATCCCAGCAGAACTTCAACTAACATAAGGTTTTATACAGATGAGGATTTAAAAATGCTTATTAATATAGGTATATTAACTCGTAAGGGAATTAAAGTTTCGATTATCGACAAAATGAGTCGTGAAGAAATTTCAAATAAAGTTCTGGAACTAGAAGAAAGTGCAGAATCTAATGTAAAAGACGATATTTCTAGTCTAATTGTTAGCGCTATAAACTTAGACGAAGAAATATTTAACAGAGTATTTCAACGACACTTAATTTTAAAGGGGTTTTTAGCAACTATTAATGAACTCATTTATCCCTTTTTGTCCCATTTAGGAGTTTTATGGGGAACAAGCAGAATTATACCTGCGCAGGAACATTTTATATCAAACTTAGTACGACAAAAAATAATTTCAGCAATAGATACCTTATCTACACCAAATATTGATTCTCCAGGTATAATCTTATTTCTTTTTGAAAATGAAATGCATGAACTTTCATTACTACTTTCTTCATTCATAGCAAAAAACAATGGGTGGAGAGTTTATTATCTTGGCCAAAATGTGCCACTTGATAATGTTATTGCCACTGCTAAACCTGCAAACATAAAGTTAGTTATGTCGATGATTACAACACCCAGAGCAGATGATTTAAGCAGCCAGATTAAAAAATTGTCTTCGGAAATTGAAAAGCCTGTAATATTATCTGGAATATTTGATAATATGCCCGAAATCGCCAATATTGAAAATGTTATGCTTGTAAAAAATCCAAAAGATTTTGAAAGTGTATTAAACAAGTTTAAATGATGTTTAATACTTATATGTAGACTAGTTTAAATTTAATGCCCTAAAAATCAAAGTTTAATAAGTTAATGGAGTTTGTGGTTCAATTGGAAAATGCAATTATTTTCATTGCCTTTACTTATGTTTTATGATATATTCCATACTCTAATTGTAATACCAGATTTTCAAAGATTCTTTTATCTTTACCACCTGAAAAAAATCAGTATAAATTAAAAAGATCTCAGAAATGAAACGAATATTTAGTTTGATATCGGTATTAATATTATTTGCCTTAGTATCATGTGATAATAGTTCTCAGCAAACAACAACAATTGTTTCCGATTTTAGTAATCAGGGAGTAATTCAGGAATATTATCAAACACCCAATTATACATATTTATTAATGAAAGAGGGTGATGCAGAAGTTTGGATGGCTGTTAATAAAATGGATGTAAATGTTGGTCAGAACCTCTATTATAACAAAGGTGCTGCAATGCAAAACTTTCATAGTAAAACACTTGAGCGTGATTTTCCAATAATTTATTTTGTGCAGGAAGTGAGTCTTACACCAAATGCTAATCAGGCAACTGCAAATCCTTTTGAAGGAGATACTCCTGTTAAACCTGAATTGGTAAAACAGAATATTGAAGTATCCCATGCTGATGGGGCTGTAACAATTTCTGAACTTTTTGCCAATAAGGATAAATATAATGGCAAAAAAATTAAGGTTACAGGTAAAATTACCAAATACAATGAAATGATTATGAGCCGTAACTGGTTTCATGTTCAGGATGGTACAGAGCATGATGGTAACTTTGATTTAACAATTACCTCAATGGAAGTTGCCAATGTTGGTGCCACAGTTACGTTTGAAGGCGTTATTGCCCTTGATAAGGATTTTGGAGCAGGCTACTTCTACCCGGTAATTATGGAAGAGGCAGTTGTTGTGAAATAACATTCTATAATAAATAAAAAAGCCTGTCTTGAAATAATCTCGACAGGCTTTTTTTTGTACTTAACTCTTTTACTTAAAACTCCAGTCGGCACCATCTTTGGTGTCTTTTATCTGAATATTAAGTTTATTAAGTTCGTCTCTTATTTTGTCGGCTGTAGCCCAATCCTTAGATTCTTTGGCATTTTTCCTAATCTCCAAAATCGTATTCATCAAATAATTTACCAACTGACTGTTATCAGTTGAATTTTCCGATTTCATTCCTAAAATATCCAAAAGAAAATCATCAAAAATTTGTTTTACAAACGAAATATCTTCAGCCGTTAAACTTGCCTTTTTATCGTTGACCTGATTAATAATTTTTACCAGATCAAAGAGATGCGAAATCAAAATAGGAGAGTTGAAATCATCATTTATTGCCTGATAACATAAATCGCGGTATTTTTTAACATCTGTTGAAGAAGTTGCTGAGGCAGATAATTTATCGATAGTAGAATAAGCGGCAAACAATTTTGTCATGCCTTTTTCTGCCGCCTGTAAAGCCTCATTTGAAAAGTCCAGAGTTGAGCGATAATGCGCCTGTAAAAGGAAAAAGCGTATTGTCATCGGCGAATATGCTTGCTGTAATGCTTCATGTTTACCAGTAAAGAATTCTTCCAGAGTAATAAAGTTGTTCAACGATTTACCCATTTTCTGACCGTTAACAGTAATCATATTATTATGCATCCAGTATCTTACAGCATCTTTTCCTTGCGCAGCATTACTTTGTGCTATTTCCGATTCATGATGAGGAAATAACAGATCCATACCGCCACCATGTATGTCGAAGGTCTCTCCAAGGTATTTTTTTCCCATCGCTGAACATTCCATATGCCATCCCGGAAAACCATCGCTCCACGGTGAGGGCCATCTCATTATATGTCGTTCATCCGCTTTTTTCCATAACGCAAAGTCGAAACCATTTTTCTTTTCATCCTGTCCGGCCAGTTCACGAGTGTTTTCCAATAACTCTTCAACTTTCCTTCCTGAGAGTTTACCGTATTTATAATTCTTATTATATTTTTCTACATCAAAATAAACGGACCCTTCCGATTCATAAGCATAACCATTTTCGAATATGGTTTTTACCATTTCTATCTGCTCAATAATATGCCCTGATGCTGTTGGCTCAATGCTTGGATGCTTACAATTTAACGCATCCATATTTTGTTCATAGCGGTCGGTAAAATGCTTTACAACTTCCATGGGCTCCAATTGTTCGAGCCTTGCTTTTTTCCCAATCTTATCTTCACCCTCGTCGGCATCATTTTCAAGATGGCCTACATCGGTAATGTTTCTAATATATCTTACCTTATATCCAAGATGCTGTAAATGCCTGAACACCAAATCGAAAGTTACAGCAGAACGGGCATGACCCAAATGAGCATCACCATAAACTGTAGGTCCGCAAACATACATACCAACATGGGGTGCATTAAGAGGTTCAAATACTTCTTTCTTTCGCTTAAGGGTGTTGTATATTAAAAGTTGCATAATTAATTTTTTGCAAAATTAGTAATTGTTTTCATACATTAAGGTGTTCAAAAAAGCCGCATTGATTTATAGTTGCAAGTTGCATGACTCATGCAACAGGATTGTATTGGTCAAAACTTTGATTTTAGGCAATCGTAACTCTATCTATTCAATAACACTCTGTGAACTCATGGCTTCTATGAACTTTAATACACTTTTACCTCTAATAATTTAGAACCACTCTTATCAATCTGTTTAATACATTTGCATCAAACAAAATATAAATTTCGATGGAAAGAATTTTAGTTATAGGAAGTTCCGGACAGATAGGCTCGGAACTTGTTTTGGCATTACGCAAAATATATGGAGGCGAAAATGTATATGCCACCGACATAAAAGAACCAACCCCTGAAGTAAGTGCAACAGGTCCCTTTGATAAGTTGGATGTGCTGGATTTCAATAACTTACTTCATTATGTTGTAAGATATAAAATAACCCAGATTTATAATCTGGCCGCTGTTTTGTCGGGTAATGCCGAGAAAATTCCTTTACAAGCCTGGGATATAAATATGAAGGCGCTAATGAATACTTTGGAAGTTGCTCGCCAAACGGATGCGAAGAAACTTTTTTGGCCCAGTTCCATAGCCATTTTCGGTCCTACTACACCTATGGAGGATACTCCCCAATTAACTGTTATGGAGCCCAACACCGTGTATGGTATTTCAAAACTTGCCGGGGAACGATGGGGGGAATATTATTATCATCGATATGGAATTGATTTCCGTAGTGTAAGATATCCCGGATTAATAAGTTATAAAACAGAGCCCGGTGGCGGAACAACTGATTATGCTGTTGAAATTTTCTATGAGGCAGTTAAGAAAGGAAGTTATAAATGCTTCCTTACTGAAAATACTGCTCTTCCTATGATGTTTATGGATGATGCAATAAAGAATACCATAAAACTTATGCAAGCTGATGCTGATAATCTTAGTTTGAGATCAGCTTATAATATGGCTGGTATTTCCTTTGATCCAAAAGGTTTAGCAGCAGAAATAAAAAAATTAATGCCCGAATTTAGTATTTCTTATAAACCTGATTTTCGTCAGGCTATAGCCGATAGTTGGCCTGCAAGTATAAATGATGAAATGGCACAAAAAGATTGGGGTCTTGAACAGGAATATGACCTTGAGAAAATGACTAGGGTGATGCTTGAAAAAATTAGTGAGAAGCTTGGTAGCTAGCATATTTTAAAATTTGCAAAACCATTCTAACCTTGTTAATATAGCCTTTTCCCCATAACTATCGGGATTAGCCTTTTTAGTTATTAATTTGCACACATATAGTTTTTTGCATACATTAGCGAAAAAATAACTATTATGTGTTTGTCTTTACCAGGAAAAATTTTGTCGATTAGTAATGACGAAGGTTTTGGAATGGCTGTAGTTGATTTTGGAGGAGTGAAGAGGGACATTTGTGTAGAGTGGGTCCCTGAAGCCAAAGTAGGCGATTATGTTCTTGCTCATGTAGGAACTGCACTCAGTTGTATGGATGAAAAATCTGCTCTGGAAAATATTGCAGCCCTTAATGAACTTAGCGAAAAGATAGATTTATCAGAATCCCAAGCCGAATAGATATGAGTCTTTTAAAATCGGTTTCCCTAATCACGCAGGATAGTAAAATGCTTGATCTCATCGAGCGTATAAACCGTATTGCCGATTCTGATATTAGCGTGCTTTTAATTGGAGAAACCGGTGTTGGTAAAGAAGTTTTTACTGATTATATTCATCACCTTAGTAAGAGGGGTCAGTATCCATTGGTTAAAATTGGATTGGCAACATTGCCTCCCGATTTGCTGGAAAGTGAACTTTTTGGATTCGAAAAGGGTTCATTTACCAATGCCGATCATAGTAAAAAAGGAATGTTCGAACTTGCTGATAGAGGCACTCTGTTTCTGGATGATATCGACGATTCTCCCTTAAATGTACAATCAAAATTACTAAGAGCAATAGAAGCAGAAGAAATTCGACATATAGGAGGTACAAGGCCTATACCCATTGATGTAAGGCTTGTTTGTGCCTCCAAAGTAGAACTTAAAGATCTGGTGGATAAAAAATTATTTCGTCAGGATTTGTATTACCGTATTAATGTTGTAGAACTTAGAATTCCTCCCCTTAGGGAGAGAAAAAATGATATTCCATTGCTTGTAAAGCACTTTGTAAAAAGATATAAACCCAATGAAAAACTGGATGTTAGTGATGAGGTAATGGATTTATTTATGAACTACGACTGGCCCGGAAATGTAAGAGAATTAAGGAATGTAGTACAGCGTTCTTCGCTATTTGCTGAGAATACTATTAATATGAATGATCTTCCCGACAGATTTAAAGATAACGATATGATAGACAATATCGTAAAATCCTGTAAAGTTTGTTTTGATTCAGGGAATATGTCGTATAAAGAATTGCTCAAATGCATAGAAGTTAGACTTCTTTCTGATGCCATGAATAAATATGATGGAAATCAAAGCCAGGCAGCCAAGAACTTAGGAATGAAACTATCTACCTTTAGGGATAGGATTAAGAAGTTGGAGATATGAGAAGTGCCTGGAGTTACAATTTATGATTAGCGAATTACAAGTTGGGAGTTTGTGTTGAATTTGAACTGCATAATTGCAATTAATTAATCTTATATAATAGTAATGTCATTCCAAATCCCTACCAATTATGTAATATCTTTAATCGAGCCTTATATAATGAAGGAATCTAAGATTTGATTTATTAAACACGGAAATCCGTTACTTGATAGCGAAATTCCGCAATAATTTAAAAAACCCTATTTAGAACAAATAAAAACTACTCCTATTAGTTATTTTATAACACTATGCCTTTGAACAAGTTATGTGATAAAATAACAATAAGCGAGTTTTTATTTTCAGTTTCGGAACGCCTCTTGCCTAAGAGGTGATATGCCATTATCGACCAACATACGTATAAAGGGAAAGATTGCTGAAATCATTGATGATGAAGCAGGCAGAAATGTAAGAATAATCTGCAATAGCGAGCATGTGTTGGTAAAAATTACGGATTTGAATGATATTGGCCTGGGCGACGATATTAACTTAAAAGGAAATATTGACATAAAGTCGCTGGAAATAAATGATATAGAAGTAAATATAAACAAATATTAATTCCCGTCTGTTGACGGATTTTTAAAATAAATATTATGGGCAAAAGACGTAAAACGTATTTAGAGGCTGCCATGGATAAGGGTTATTCTCGCCGCGACTTCATGAAGTTGGGAGCGATGATGACTGCATTTATGGGGCTTGAATCGAGTATGGTAGCAAAGGTTACCAAGGCCATGGAGAAGGCCCCCAGAATTCCAATAATTTGGTTACATGGGCAGGAATGTACATGTTGTAGCGAGTCATTTATAAGGTCTTCGCATCCACTTGTTGCCGATATTTTATTGGATTTGGTATCACTTGATTATACTGAAACATTGATGGCACCTTCCGGGTATCAGGCAGAAAAATCACTTCATGATACCATGAAAAATTATCATGGAAATTATCTTCTTACTGTTGAAGGAAGTATTCCTACTAAAGAACAAGGAGTTTACTGTTGTATAGGCGGAAAAACTTTTGAAAATATTGTTCAAGAGGCTGCTGATGGGGCAAAAGCTGTTATTGCCTGGGGTAGTTGCGCTTCAAATGGCTGTGTGCAATCAGCCAATCCTAATCCAACCGGAGCCACCCCAATACATGAAATAATTAAAGGAAAACCTATAATTAACGTACCCGGATGTCCACCAATTGCTGAGGTAATGGCTGGGGTTGTGGTACATTTGTTAACCTTCGACAGAATACCTGAACTAGACAGGCTTCGCAGGCCTAAAGCATTTTATTCAAGAAGAGTTCACGATACATGTTACCGTCGTCCTAATTTTGATGCCGGATTATTTGTGGAATCATTCGACGATGAAAATGCCAAAAAAGGATATTGTCTTTATAAAATGGGATGTAAAGGTCCTGTTACTTATAATGCCTGTGGTGTAATTAAGTGGAATAACGGAGTTAGTTTCCCTATTCAATCTGGTCACCCTTGTATTGGTTGTAGTGAGGAAAACTTCTGGGATAATGGAGGTTTTTACAAACGACTACCAAACTTCCCTGGATTTGGAATTGAGTCCAATGCCGATAAAGTAGGCTTAGGATTAGGAATTGCCACCGGGGTTGGAGTTGCTGCTCATGCTGTTGTAACAAACATACGAAAACGCAAATTAATAGCAGATGGCGAGTGTGAACAAAAAGATGTTGAATAGTATAAGAAAGGAGGATATATTATGAGTCAAAGAATAGTAGTTGATCCTATTACAAGGATAGAAGGCCATCTGAGGGTGGAGATAGAAGTAAAAGACGGTAAAATAGTAGATGCATATAGTTCGGGAACCATGGTTAGGGGTATGGAACTAATTTTAAAAGGTCGAGACCCCAGAGATGCATGGGCATTTACAGAAAGAGTTTGTGGCGTATGTACAACAGTTCATGCACTAGCTTCAGTTAGAAGTGTAGAAAATGCTCTTGGAATTGTTGTTCCACCCAATGCCGATCTCGTTAGAAACCTGATGTTTTGCTCACAAATGATGCAGGATCATGTGGTGCATTTCTACCATTTACATGCTCTCGATTGGGTTGATGTGGTTTCTTGTTTAAGTGCAGATCCTGCCCAAACATCAGCATTGGCACAGAGTATTTCAAACTGGCCAAAAAGTTCAGTTGGTTATTTTAAAGATGTACAAAAGAGAATAAAGAAGTTTGTTGATAGCGGACAATTGGGAATTTTTGCAAATGGCTATTGGGGTCATAAAGCATATAAATTACCTGCTGAGGCAAACCTTATGGCTGTTGCACATTATTTGGAAGCTCTAGAATGGCAAAAAGAAATTGTTAAGGTCCATACAATTTTTGGTGGTAAAAATCCACATCCAAATTATTTGGTTGGTGGAGTTCCTTTATCAGTGAACCTAAATGAATCAAATGCATTAAATGCAGAACGACTGGCTTATGTAAAACAATTGCTCGACGATGCCAAAACATTTATTGACCAGGTTTATATTCCTGATTTAATGGCTATTGCATCTTTCTACAAAGATTGGGGTGCCATTGGAGGAGGATTGGAAAATTACCTTTCTTATGGCGATCTTCCAACAAATGGATATAATGATGTTTCCAGTTTTAAGTTCCCAAGAGGAATTATCATGGGTCGCGACATTAGTAAAATTCATGAAGTTGATGGCACAGATCCTGATCAAATTAAGGAGTTTATTGCTCATTCATATTATGACTATGATAGTGGTGATAAGAGTGGAAAGCATCCTTGGGATGGTCAGACGAAACTGAATTATAGTGGACCTAAGCCTCCTTACGATCAACTAAATGTCGATGGTAAGTATAGTTGGCTTAAAACACCAAGATGGAAAGGTCATGCTATGGAAGTAGGTCCTTTATCAAGGATGCTTGTTGGATATGCTTCAGGAAGAGAAGACTATAAAGAAGTGGTTGAAAGCGCATTATCACAGTTAAACGTGCCTGTTGGGGCTTTGTTCTCCACACTTGGAAGAACTGCCGCAAGAGGTCTGGAAACTAAGCTTGTTGCAAATTGGGCACAGGAGTTTTTCGATTCACTAATTTCTAACATTAAAAATGGAGACTCACGTATGCACAGTGAATATATGTGGGATCCAAAAGACTGGCCAGCTGAAGCCAAAGGTGTTGGAATGACAGAAGCTCCAAGAGGTGCTCTTGCCCATTGGTCGGTTATAAAAGATAAGAAGTTAGATAACTATCAATTAGTAGTTCCAAGTACATGGAATGCATCTCCAAGAGATGAAAGAGGACAAAGGTCTGCTTATGAAGCTTCCTTAATAGGAACTCCGGTTGCTGATCCTGAAAGTCCTCTGGAATTACTACGTACTATACATTCATTTGACCCATGCATAGCATGTGCTGTGCATGTTTACGATGAGAAAGGAAGTTATGTTCATCAAATTCAAACTTTTTAGTCATGAACAGATATGCAAGAATTGAAAAATCGTTAATGCACCCAAAATACGTTTGGGAGTTACCTGTTAGGTTTTACCACTGGATTAATGCTTTAGTGGTAGTTATACTTGGAGTAACGGGATATATTATCGGAAATCCACCAGGAATAACAACTGCCACCGAGGCCTCTTTTGGATACTGGTTTGGAACCGTTAGGTTTATTCATTTTGTGGCTGCATATGTATTCTTCTTCAACTTTGTTTTCCGTCTTTATTGGGGTTTTGTTGGAAATAAATTTGCCAAATGGAAAAATTTTATTCCTTATACAAAAGCTCATTGGGTAGATATGTGGGAAGTAATAAAAGTTGATATTTTTCAGGTAAAGTGCGACAAGAATCCAAACTTAGGTCATAATGCACTGGCTAGTTTTACCTACTTTCTGACGTTCATAGTATTTATATTACAAACTGTAACAGGATTTGGAATCTATGCCGCCATGAGCCCTAGTTGGTTTCCGCAGTTATTTGCCTGGATCCCTTCTGTGTTTGGTGGTGACATTGCTACCCGTCAGTTACATCATATTTTAATGTGGTTTTTTGCTCTTTTTGCAATAGTTCATGTATATCTGGTTTTCTACCATGATTATATCGAGAAGAATGGAGTAACCTCTTCTATGATAGGTGGATGGAAATTCCAGGATAAGGATAAGGTGGAGAGAGAAAAAGATTAGATTGGAAAATTCTTATTAAAATGAAAATGCTTAAATCAATATTTTGGTTTGAGCATTTTTCTTTTGTGTATTTTATTAAATTTACGAAATGACAATAAACAGTAAAGATGACAAAATCCTGATAATGGGCCTGGGTAATGTTTTACTCAATGATGAGGGAATAGGTGTGCAGGTGGTGAGAGAAATGGAGAACTTAAAACTTCCTGATAATGTTGACCTTTTGGATGGAGGGACTGGAGGATTTGTCTTACTATCATTATTTCAGGACTATAATATAATAATTATTATCGATGCCACCCTGGGAGATGAAGAAATAGGTAATATTAAGGTATTGGAGCCCAAATTTTCAAGCGATTTTCCAAAATCATTGAGCACTCATGAGTTGGGAATGAAAGATATGATAGAATCGGCTATGCTCCTGGAAAAAGTACCAAAACTTTATTTGGTAGCTGTAAATATAAATCCACAACAGGATATGGACATGAAGGTTAGTCCCCTAATGATGAAAAAAGTTCCGGAAATTGTTGATATTGTTCTTAAAATACTTGAAAAAGTAAACAAATGATTATAAACTATTTAAAAATTTCTTACGGACAATAAGTTTAACTGATTTAGGAACTATTTCAAAATATAGTGGCGAATGCCCTAGTGACTCCCCATCTGTTTCCAGAAATAATGCATTATTAGGAATAGATTCAATAATAAAATTCTTTCCTCTATAGGTTTCCACTTCTTTCATATTAATAAACGAACCATCATAGAGATTCTTAATGTTTCTGATGACTCTGAGTTTTGATGTTTTTCTTACCAGAGTAACATCGAATAAGCCATCATCGGAAACTGCAAATGGTAACTGCATCATTCCTCCGCCATTATATTTGCAAATTCCTATGCTGATTGTAAATACCTTACCATCGAAAACTTGTTTACCATCGGCTGTAATGCGCAGTTTGGTATAGGAATACTGAAATAAACTTTGAAGCAGATTAATAAGATAAATTAATACACCTCCCCTTCCTTTTTCCTTGGAAATATTAGTTTTTTTAGCAACTAAAGCATCATATCCCATACCTGCAATATTCACAAAATAGCGGTCTTCCTTTTCTGTAGTATGCTCATAGTTAACTTTTCCTACATCCTGTATAAATGTCTTGCCTTTTGTAATGGCTTTAATCATCTTTTTATAGGATTTATTCATGCCATAATAACGTCCCCAGTCATTTCCGGTTCCTACAGTTATTAATCCAAGAGTAATTTCTGTTGTTGGATAACGTTCTTGTCGGAATAAACCGTTAACAACTTCATTCATAGTGCCATCACCACCGACAATAATTATGTTTTTATAGCCTTTTTCAGTGATATAGTTTTTGGTAATTTCTATGGCATGATATGTTCTTTCAGTAAAAACATATTCAAGTTTTAGGCTAGAGTCTTCCAATAAACTTTTTATTTCAGGCCAGTCTTTTTCACAACGCTTACTTCCTGAATGCAGGTTTACAATCACTAGCCAATCATTGTTTTCAGACTTCATAATGCAATATACTAATTTTCCATTAAGTCAGGATTTTTAGAATATAAATCATGCAGGTATTTATATTTCAAATAGGTTGACTGAGCATTATTATAGCATACCTTAATACCAGTTTTACCGTGAAGAATCCCTCTATTGAAAAAATAATCTCTTATAAATCTTAAAAAGGGGTTAAATACAACTTTTAATATAGGGGCTTTTTTTCCTTTATGGAAATAAGCTTCAGCACTTAGTTTGGCGAATCTTTTAGTTTGGGTTTTTAGTTCTTTAAAACTATAAAAAGAATGATGCAGTATATTACCTTTAAGTTTATAAACCCCATTATTATTTAAGATAACAAACTCATCATGAGGATTTAAACCCTCCCATTTCCCTTTTGTTTTATCGAACAATCTGATTTTCGTATCAGGATACCAGCCGCTATGGTTTATCCATTTATTTCCAATACGTGTTAGCCGGTTCATACTATATGCCGAAAAATTAATACCCTCACTTTTTAAATTGAGAATTGATTTTTTGAGTTCATCCGAAAGTTCTTCATCAGCATCCAGTGACAAGACAATGTTATTTGAAGACTGACTAAGAGCGTAGTTTTTTTGATCTATATATGAATGAAATTCATGTTTATCAATTTTAGCTCCATAACTTTTACATATTTCAATGGTTTTATCGGTAGAAAATGAATCTACCACAACAATCTCATCGGCTATTTCTTTAACCGATTCTAAACAACGGGAAATGATTCTTTCCTCGTTTAGAGTAATTATTACGACTGAAATTTTATCCATAAAATTATTGTAAAGATAGTGAAGATGCTGAAAAAATTAATAATATTGCTAATAATATAAACACTTTCAAAAAACACAAACACATGAAAAAAATTAACCTCCTTATTATTAGCCTTTTTCTTATCGGAATAAATTCAATATTTTCACAGCAGGAATATACAGCAACAAAAGTCTTTGGTAAAGAGAACCTTGCGGTACGAGATTTAAGGTCTAGCGCACTAACAGGAAATATTGGTTGGAATGGATTGTCAGGTGTTGGTGTAAGTTTTCACGTTTACCCAACAACCAAAATTGGGGTGGAAGGAGGCTTGGGTTTGTCTTCAACCGGTTTTAAACTTGGTGTTAGAGGGAAATATTTATTCACTGATAAAAATTTTACTCCAACAGTAGGGGCAGGGTTTTTATACGGAACAGGTAGCAGTATAGATATTACCTACGATGCTACCGCAACTCAGGGGATGTTCACATATCAGGTAAATGCCTCTCCATTTATACAAATTGTAGGCGGTTTTGAATACATGAGTAATGGTGGTTTTCTTATAGGTTTTGATGCTGGTTATGCTGCTTTACTAAATGGCACAAACTATACAATTACCAGCGGGTCTCCCAATAAGGATACGCTAACAGCCATGGACATTGCACTTGGCAGTGGTATAGTTTTGGAGGTATCTATAGGATTTGCCTTTGGCAGATAATATTTTATTATTGCTTCCAAAATGCTGGGGAGAGTATAATCAGGATTGTAAATAATTCCAGTCTGCCCAACAGCATTAAAAATGAAAGTAACCATTTTGCTCCAGCTGCAAAAAAGCCATAATTTTCCACAGGGCCAACTCCTCCAATGCCTGGGCCAATATTACCAAGAGAGGCAATTGTTGCTCCTATTGAGGTTTCAAAGTCGTAACCCATAACCGACAATGCTATGGTGCCCATTGCAAAAATCAGCACATAAATAATAAAAAATGCAAGTACATTAAAGATAATATTTTGAGAAATAGCCTTTCCGTTAAATTTAACAGGAATAATTGCATTGGGATGCAGGGCTCTTTTTAATTCCAGCCAGGAGTTTTTAATAAGTAAAAGATGACGGACTATTTTTATACCTCCTCCTGTTGAACCTGCGCTTCCCCCTAAAAACATTAGAGCAAAAATCAGCATCCATAAATATCCGGGCCATATTATATAGTCAGTAGATACAAATCCTGTTGTTGTGATAATTGATACCACAGTAAACAAGGCATCACGAAATGCTTTTTCTATCCCCTCATTCATGAAGAATATTAAACCTATTGTAATTATTAGGCTTATAACCACTATTACAGAAATATATGCTTTGAACTCTTCATTTGCCCATATTTTTGTAAACCTTCGGTGAAGGGCTAGATAATGCAGTGTAAAGTTAATCCCTGCCAGTAGCATAAAAATGATTATGATATATTGAGAATAGGCAGAAAAGCCCGCAATACTATCATTTTTGGTTGAAAAGCCTCCTGTGGCCATGGTAGCAAAGGCATGACAAATGGAATCAAATAAATTCATCTCACCAGCCCAAAGTAAAAGCACTTCGGCTATTGTAAATATCACATAAATACCCCATAAACGTTTTGCTGTTGCAGTAATTCTTGGATGAAGTCTGTCGGGAGTGATACCTGGCATTTCTGCAACCAATAACTGCATACCTCCTATTCCCAAAAAGGGAAGTATAGCTACTGTAAGTACAATAATTCCCATTCCACCAATCCAGTGAGTCATTGCCCGCCAGTACAAAATGCTTTTGGGGAGAATTTCAATATCACTTAATATGGATGCTCCAGTTGTTGTAAATCCAGAAATAGTTTCGAAAAATGCGTCTGTAAAAGATGGTATTGCTCCACTGAATAAATATGGTAATGCACCAAAAAGAGACATGAGAATCCAGCTTAATCCAACAATCAGGTATCCTTCTCTTTTGCCAATTCCTTTTTTAGTAGTGCGACCAAAGATATACCAAGAAATAATTCCTAAGCCCAAAGTAACAGCAACTGAATAAATGAAAGGCATCATTGCCTCATCAAAATACCAGGCGACGAAAATGCCAGTCGAAAGAAATAATGATTCGAATATGAGTAAAAAACTCAACACTCTGAAAATAACTCTATATTTTATTACAGATCGGAAGGGCATTATTACGATTTAAAGCCAAAGCCAGTTTTTTGATACATCTTTTCTACTTTGCTGATTATTCCGGGAAGAGCAAATACAACAACTTTGTCGCCTTCCAAAATTTGGAAATTCCCAACCGCAATAAAGGATTCATTACCTCTTATTATACCACCAATAACGCTACCTTCAGGAATTTTAAGCTCTCGTATTGGTTTTTTAGTGACAGGAGAATTTTTCATAGCCACCAACTCTACTATATCAGAATTTATTCCACTTAAGCATTTCTTTAAGGATGATACTTCATTTCCCATAGCATGTTTAACGATATTGCTGGCAGCAGTAAGTTTTTTATTAAGTATGGTGTCAATACCAATATTTTGCGAAATTTCTATATAGTCGAGATTTTCGACAAGAGCAATAGTTTTCTTAACTCCAAATTTTTTGGCATGCAGGCATGTTAAAATGTTTGTTTCTGAACTATTGGTAACTGCAATAAATACATCGGTATTTTCAATGCCTTCTTCGTCCAATAATTCCACATTTCGGGCATCCCCATTTATTATTAAGGTATCTGTTAAAATATCGGTCAGCCCATGACATCTATGTGTATCATTCTCAATAAGTTTAATGTTGTAGTCGTTTTCAAGTTCACGGCAAATAACTTTACCCACTCTTCCTCCACCAACGACCATAATATTGCTTATTTCATATTTTTTCTTTCCTGCAAGTTTCAGTAAGTCATCAAGAGCATCTGGTTTGGAAACTACATAAACCATATCTCCTTCCTTAAAACTGCTATCACCTGTTGGTATAAATGAACTTTGGTCTCTGTTAATTGCAATTGCCCTGAAATTTAATGGACCATGTTCTTCAGCAATTTCAACAAGTGTTTTATTTGCCACTGGGGCAGAATCTTCAATTTTAATAAGGTAAACTGATAGTTTATCGTTGGATAGATTGAACATATCATAAACCTGTGGGTTTTTAATTAGGTTTACAACCTCATGACCTGAAATATCTTCAGGAGAAATCATATAATCAATACCTAATTCCTTGTATACATTAACGTTTTCTTTTGATAAGTGTTGCAGAGTATTTACCCTGGCAATAGTGTTTTTTGCACCTAGTTTTTTGGCCAGAATAGAAGTAATAATATTTACTGTTTCATCGTGAAGAACAGAAATTACAAGGTCGGCCTTATCCACTCCGGCCTGCTTTAAAACCCCTACGGAGTTTGATTCTCCAACTATAGTTAGTAAATCGGTATGGGCCTCAACCATCTTCAAAAGTTCTTCATGAGGATCGATAATTGTAATATCGTGATTGGAATTTACTAATGCCTCTGCAATATAAAAACCTACCTCACCATCACCAGCTATAAAAATATTCATTTCAATAATTTTACGGGCTGCAAATTAAGCAACATTTTCCATTCAACTCCAGCTAAGTTAGTAATAATTTGAGGCAATTATAAAAAGGTATTTAAAAGCTTATAAGCTTGTGTTCAAAACAAATTCATCCCAATCTAAGCCTGAATTAAATTTTTTTCTGAAATCTGTTAATTCCTTTGCCTTAAAAGTATGGGAAATAATTCGCTCCTTTCCATCATTGGCATCAGCCAAAATATTACCTTTTGCATCAATAAACATGCTGTCGCCATTATACAGTAATCCCGAATTATCTTTTCCTACTCTATTTATTCCTATAACGCAGGCAAGGTTTTCAATTGCTCTGGCAACCAACAAACTACGCCATGGGTAGGATCTAACTGCAGGCCAGTTTGCAACATAAATTGCTAGGTCATACTCAAATCCAGATTTTTTGCTGTATTTGTTTTTGCTCCATACAGGAAATCTCAAATCATAACATATCATAGGTTTAATTTTCCAGCCTTTCAACTCCACAAAAAGTTGAGAAACGCCGGCTTTTATAGATTCATGTTCGCCACCCATAGAAAACACATGTCTTTTGTCGTATCGTTCATAACTACCATCATTACGCATCCAAATTAAGGTGTTCGAATAGATGGAATTAGTATTTAAAAGAAAACTACCGCTTATACAAGTATTCAGTTTTGAAGATAAACTAGTGAGCCACTCCATGGTTTCCCCATTAATATCTTCGGCGAACTTTTCCGGTTTAACCGGAAAGCCCGTGGTAAAAGTTTCAGGAAGTATTATTAAGTCGTGATCATCAAAACTTTGATAAATCTTCTTTTCAAATGCCTCTCTATTGGCCTTGGGATTTTCCCAAATAAGATCGCTTTGAAAGGCTAGTATTTTTAAATCTTGCATAATATTTCTGCTGCTTTTAAAAGTGTTGATTCTTCTTTTGCAAAGCAAAATCTCAGGCTATGGTTTTCTTCACCGTATTTGTAAAAAGGAGAAACAGGTACAGAAGCTATCCCATGTTCAATGGTCAATCTTTTTGCAAAATCAAGTTCTTTCTCATCACTAATATCTTTATAGTCGAGAAGTTGAAAATAGGTTCCCATGCAACTAAGGGCTTTAAAGCGCGAATTTTTAATGGCATTAACAAATACATCCCGCTTCTTTTGGAAGAAATCACCCAGATAATTATAATTTTCCGGCTTCTTAATATAGTCGGCAATTGCATGTTGTATTGGGGTATTTGCTGCAAAAACCACAAACTGATGCACTTTACGGAATTCTTTCATCAAATACTCTGGTGCCAGAGCAAAACCTGTTTTCCACCCGGTGGCATGAAATGTCTTGCCAAAAGAGCCAATAACGATGCTTCTTTTTTTCAAATCATCAAACCTGCAAGCACTTTCATGTTGATGTTTTTCAAAAATCAAATGTTCGTAAACTTCATCACTAATTACAATTATATCAGTCCCCTTACATAACTTTTGTATAAACTCCATGTCTTCCTTTGCTAACAAACTTCCGGTGGGGTTATGAGGACTGTTTATTATTAATAATCTTGTTTTTCCATTAACCAATGCAGCAATTTCCTCACGATTTATTTTATACTCAGGAAAAATTAACTTGGATCGTTTTACTCGACCACCATTAAGTTCAACAGCGGGTGCATAACTGTCGTATGCCGGCTCTAAAATGACGGCTTCCTCTCCTTTGTGTATAAAGGCAGATATGGCAGTAAACAATGCCTGAGTGGCTCCTGAAGTAACTGTTATTTCAGTATCAGGATTATAATATGAGTTATGGTTTTTTTCAAACATTTCAGAAATAGATTTCCTCAAAGAGATTACTCCTGGCATAGGAGCATACTGGTTAAGGCCTTCCTTCATATAATAATTAACCCTTTCGATAAGTTCTGCTGATATTGGGAAGTCTGGAAATCCCTGGGACAGATTAATTGCATTATGATCCACTGCCAAACCACTCATTACTGCAAATATTGATGTTCCGGTATTCGGAAGTTTAGAAGTTAATGATTTTATTTCCATAAATATTTCTTTTTGGCAAACTTAATTTCTTTTTGTTTTCTAACTTTGCCGATGCATCAGAAAAATACAAAAAATAATGAAAAATATTGATAATTACGATTTTAAAAACAAAAAGGTTATTGTTCGAGTTGATTTCAATGTGCCTTTGAACGATAACTTTGAGATTACTGACGACACTCGTATGCGAGCTGCTTTACCAACTATACAAAAAATCAGAGAAGGCGGAGGAAGCGTTATATTGATGTCGCATTTGGGCAGACCTAAAAATGGTCCGGAAGATAAGTTTTCTTTAAAACATCTGATAGATCATTTATCCGACCAATTGGGCACTAAAGTTTTATTTGCCGACAACTGTATTGGTGAATCTGCCAAAGAACTTTCTTCAAAACTAAATGCCGGAGATGTTTTATTATTAGAGAACCTTAGGTTTTACAAGGAAGAAACAAAAGGAGACAAAGCCTTTGCTTCAAAGCTTGCTGAACTTGCAGATGTATATGTTAATGATGCCTTTGGTACGGCTCACAGAGCACATGCTTCCACTGCAATTATTGCAGAGTTTTTTCCTGTTGAAAAACTATTTGGTTATATAATGGCAAACGAAATAGCTAATATCGATAAGGTAGTTAAAGAAGGAAAAAAACCTAAAACTGCAATACTTGGTGGTGCCAAAGTATCAGGAAAAATTGAAATTATAAATCACCTTCTGGATAAGGTTGATAATTTAATTATTGGTGGTGGAATGATGTTTACATTTATAAAAGCACTTGGTGGAAATGTTGGAGATTCACTTGTGGAAGTTGATTTAATAGATACTGCTAAGGCCGCTATGGCAAAGGCCAAAGAACTGAATGTAAATTTCTATATACCCAAGGATGCTATTATTGCAGACAAATTTGATAATGAAGCCAATACTAAAATGAGTCCTGCTGGTGAAATTCCTGATGGATGGATGGGCCTAGATATTGGGGAAGAAACAATTAGCGAGTATAAAGGTATTATTGCGAATTCTTCTACAATTCTATGGAATGGACCTATGGGAGTATTTGAAATGAGTAGTTTTGAAAAGGGCACTTCTGAAGTTGCTCACGCTTTAGCAAATGCAACAGCCAATGGAACTTTTACCTTAATAGGAGGGGGCGACTCTGTAGCCGCTATCAACAAATATAATTTGAAAGATAAGGTAAGTTATGTATCAACAGGTGGTGGTGCTATGCTTGAATATATTGAAGGTAAAGCCTTACCAGGTATAGTTGCAATTAGAGGAGAATAGGTTTTCTAAAAATTAAAAAAGGCCATCTTACATGAAGTGAGATGGCCTTTTTAATGCATTATATTTCTTTTAGTTAACTATTAATGTTCTACTATTATTTATCTTTCCATTATAAACCCTAATAATGTACATTCCTGATTTTATATCAGATATGTTTAAGCGATAATCGGTTTGTGTAGAAGTAATATTATCTTCAATTATTATTTTACCACTTAAGTCAAGCAATTCAATAATTAAATCATGTTCAGTATTGCTGAGATTAAGAGTAGTAAAATCTTTTGCAGGATTTGGAAAGATATTACTTATAAGCGATTGCTGATCTAAATTATCTATAATAAAATCTGGTGTATCAGGCCCAATAATAACTTGAATATCGCTTAATGTAGGATTGTCTTCAGTTAAAGTAAATTGTCTTTTTTGAGTTCTTATTCCAGTTAGTTCCGGATAAATCCAGTAAGTTCCAACCGGAATATTGCTAAAGTCGAAGAAACCAGTTTCATTGGAATATTTACTTAGGTAAACATTATTATCTTCACTCATTAAGTATAAATCTACTTTTTCAACGGTTTTATTTGTAAAATTATTTTCACCATCCTCACTATACATAACATAACCATCTAAAATACCTACGCCATCTTTCAATCCTTCGTTTGGTATTAGGTAAATATCTTTATCCCAATTTGTAGCAGTAAAATCAATTATTTGTGCATCTTCCCAATAAATTACATCTCCATAATATGTAGGCAGAAATTCATCAAAACTTGCGGATGAATTATCAGGCTGAACTTTTACACAATATTTTCCTTCTGGTATCTGGTAAAAAATATAATATCCCAGAGTATCAAACTTAACCGTATCTACAGGAATATAATTTGATTTATCATCTATTATATAAAGATATGCAAGTCCCTTATCAATTGGGAAATATCCTGAAAAAGCCTGTCCTCCCATGTGGAAAAAGGACTTATCGGATATATATATTAGGGATGTGATTGTATTACTTTCAATCTTAGAATTAACCTTTATGGTAACAGTAAACTTTACTTTATATACTCCTGGCCCTTTATAAGTGTGAACAGGATGTTGCACATAGGAACTATCGCCATCTCCAAAATCCCATTGCCATTTTATTATACTGTCAGCAGCTGTTAAGTCTCTGAATGTAAATTTAAATCTGTTGTCACTATTTTTTTGATAGTATCTGAATTTAGCCTGCAATTTTTCGGTATGATAAGGCATATAAATCCTGAAATTTGCAATATTGACGTTAAAAGCAGCATAGTTCAAAAATCGAAAGTGAACAATAGTGTCTATAAGGTTTCCTTTATAGTCATGCGTAGAAATTTTAAATGAACCTTTTTCCAAGTTTGTGATTATTGTGTCGGTATAATAACCCTCATTATTTGTATACAATTCACTCAAATAATTCCCAGATCTGTCGGAAATGTCACTACCAACATCCTCAACATAAACTGCGTGCCCCTCTACCGGATTACCATATTCTTTATTAATTACTTGTCCTGAAATAATTATTATATGAGAATCTTTACCAGCTAACAGAGTGGTAGAAATAATAATTGTTAAAACCGCCAATATGATAGGTTTCAATAATCTAAAAGAATTTATAGTATAATATTTATTCATATTCTAATTTACAATTTTAATGTGAAGCCCAAATCTCAATGCAAAACCAGATGTATTAATTTTATAGGATGGTTTTTCATAAAGAGATTTAAAGTAGTGCTTATAAGTTGGTTCAATAACAAATGAATACCTTTTACCAAGTTTGTATTCAAGGCCTGCCCCAAGCCATAATTGATAGTTGAATTTCGATCGTAATGGGAGTTTATTATCCAAATCAATAATAGTAACTTCATCATTGTCTGACATTGGATTTTCCAGCCATTCTGAAACCTGAAAACCTACTGCAGGTCCACCGTAAACATACCAGTTAATATTTCCGATTTTGTTTTTGTAACCCAATAAAGCAGGTATATGGGCATATAAATATCTATTTGTAATTTCCGTAACAATAATATGTTGAACCGAATCCCAAACTTCAACAGTTTTAGTATTATAAATTGTTACCATTTCTCCGTCGATGGTATCAAAACTTACATCAATAACATCATCATAAGTGCCCATCATATCCTTACTCATATAATCTACTTTCGCAAACCCTCGGTCTGCAGCATATGCAATATTTATACCTGAGCGAACAAACCAGTGCTTATTTATGTATTTCATGGGCTCTACCCCAAACGAGTAGGTGGGCAAAATTGAAACCGAATCCATTTTTGTTAAACTAAATTCAGGACTCATGAGTACTGAATATTCCCAGAAAGTAGTTTTCTTTTGCTTGTCTGTAAGTGTTTTTATGATTTCATCATCATTATTCAAAGGCAGATCACTTAAGTCGATTTGTTGGTCACTTAATGATACTGAACTTAATGAATTTATTACTACTGGTTTTTCTTCTTCAATAATAAAACCCTCTTTAAGTTTTATAATGTTAATATCAGAAACATCCTCCCCAACTAAGTCTGAATTTTTAATATCTGAGCCTTTTGGGATTTGTTTTTTAGGTTTATCAGATACTCTGATAATTGTCTCTTCTTTTATTACAATTGTATTATTTTCAGGTGTAGTAATTGATTCAGCATCTTCAATTTGGGCCGATTCTGATGCAGTAGTTACATTATTTTCGTCACTTACCGGGAGAATGTTTTTTTCTTCAACAAAAGTTTCTGTTAATGTTTGATTTTCTGATTTGTGTTCTTTTATTTCACTGTTTCTAAAAAAACCAAAGTAAGCAGCAGGAGATACGAATAATAAGATTGCTATAAGGGCAATATAAACATATTTATAAGAGAATATTGAACTAGAAACCAGTTCTTTTTCAATATTTTCCCATACTTGTGGAGGAGGAGTTGCTTCATAATCAACAAACTTACTCCTTAGGATTTCATTTATATTTTCTTTTTTATCAATCAATATTTTCTTTCGTTTTAATTTCAGCCAATCGTTTCTGAATTGCTAATCTTGCTCTTGAAAGTTGTGATTTTGAAGTGTTCTCTGAAATCCCCAATAATTCGCCTATCTCCCTATGAGTATAACCTTCTATAACATTGAGATTAAAAACTGTTCTGTATCCAGTTGGTAAATCTCTTACTATCGCCAGCAACTCATTAAATGATAATTTTTCAATAGCAGATTCATTAGTAATGTATTCTTTCTTAACATATTCGAGTTCTACTTTATAGCCTCTTTTCTTTTCTTTTTTATAATAGTTTATCGCAGTATTTACAATTGTTCTTCTTACCCATCCTTCAAAAGATCCATCACCTCTATAGTCTTTAATATGTTTAAAAACTCTTATAAAACCTTCCTGCATTATGTCGTTAGCTTCGTCGGTAGAATTAGCAAACCTAAGGCAAACGCCATACATTTTAGCAGAAATTAACTGATAAAAAACTTTCTGAGTTTTTTTATCGTGTTTCTGTAATTTTTTTATAAAAGTCTTATCAATTTTCATGCAGCCTAAAAAGCGGGAAAAAAGTCCTTTTTTTTACGCTTGCAAGTTAAAAAAATTAATTATACGACTTAAAATGATGACATAAAGCTGATTAATATGGTTGCATAAAATAATTGTGGTAATGTTAGATTACACGGGGATTTAGGAAAAAAGTTACAATTGATAGAAATATTAGAAACCAGTATCAAAAATATCTGTTTGGAAATCGTTATTTTTTGATTGATGATTGCAACTGATTTTTGGAAAATGAAGTGAAAAAACACTACCTTTTCCCACAACAGACCTTAATTCGAGTTTAGCATTTAATAATTCGGCAAGCCCTTTAGAAATGGAAAGGCCTAATCCTGATCCTTCTACTTCCCTGGTGTTTTTATAATCGATTTGTCGGAAATTATCGAATATTTTGTCGAAATCATCTTTAGAAATTCCAATGCCTGTATCCCTAACAAAGAAATATAAACTACCATCGTTAGCAGATTTATAGCCAAATTCAACTCTTCCTTCATTGGTGAATTTAATTGCATTCTCAACCAAATTTTTAAGGATTTGTTTTAAGCGCTGCCCATCAATATTGATGAAATATTCATTTGAGTTTTTTGGAACTACCTTTTTTACTTTTAAGTTTTGCTTATTATTCTTGGCAATTATTTCTTTTGAAATTGATTCGAGAGAATTAATAAGATCATTTACATTTACCTCATTTGTTTTGAGTTTAATCTGACCTGACTTTATTCTTGCAATATCTATAATATTTTCTATACTATTTAAGAGCGACTGGCTACTTCTGTATATGATATTTCTGTATTCATTTCTGGTTTCAGAATCGATATCATCCATTGAAAGTAATTCAAGAAACCCCATAATATGGTTGATAGGAGTTCTTATTTCGTGAGAAATATTTGCAATAAATGCTGTTTTTAACCGATCGGACTCTTCTGCTCTTTCTTTAGCGTGAATTAACTGATTTTCAGCCTTTAACCTTTGAGTTATATCTCCAATAATTATTAGGTAAGTATCCGTTAGATTATCAGGATTTTTTATTGGAAGACCTCTTGCCTTATATATTCTTTGAGGTCCGGGCTGATTTAATTTGGTTTCAATGTCGAAAGGAGCCTGCGATTTTATTAAAGCAGTAATCTTCTCCAATAACGAAGTTCCCCATAAGGGACTGAAACTGGAAATATTAGTTTTTATATCAAAGAAACTTGAGTCGAGGTCAAATAGGTTGAAGAAAAACGCATTTCCAAAAATTATATTTCCTGAAATATCAATGTTTATCAATGCAAGGGGAATATTATCAAGTATGGAAACATGGCCTGACGTATCCATCTGTAAAGACAGTTTGTCTTTAAGATCACGGACTTCATTTTCAAGCGACTCAATTTTGTTTTCAAGTATACTTAAATAAGATGATGACTGCTGTTTTGTTTCATCAGTTTTCATTATACCCTTTGCCTTGTTTAATACAAAAATATATAAAATGTTTAAATATGACGTAAATATTTGCTAAATTCTTTAATTCATAAGCATTTTGAGAAATTATGTTAAGTATTTGTTAAGGTGCAATTATTTTGAGGTATTTTGGGTCATATTAATCTGAAATAAAATATTTTTACAGCATTAAATCATAAGAATATTATTCAACAGTCTATAAATCAATCAATTTAAACATATGAAATTACTAAAACTTTCTCTAGGCTTACTAGCAATAGTAATTATGATAAGTTCCTGTAGTTACGATAATAAGGAAACTCTCTATCCGCAAGATCCTGGATGCGATACTATAAATGTTAGTTATGCTGAAGACATTCAGACAATATTTGATAATAACTGTACTATGTGTCATAGCGGCGCAACACCTCCTGGTGGTTTTAGTTTGGAGGATTATGCCAGTGCAGTTGTTACAGCAAAATCGGGACGACTAATGGGAGCAATTAAACATCAAAGCGGTTATTTAGCTATGCCTCAGGGAGCAAATAAACTTGATGATTGTAGTATTAATAAAATTGAAGCATGGATTAAGCTTTCTTATCCTGATAACTAAAAACTATATTTATGAATCTAAGATTACTTATAATATTAGCAATTTTATTACCAGGCCCTCTTATGGTTTATTCTCAAAATGAAGCCATTGAGGACGATTTGTATGTACAAACGTTTAACTCCACACGATTGGTAATAGGACAGTCGGTTGATATTGCCACAAATGGTGAAATGAACCTAAATATTCAGCATCACTTTGGAGCTATAAATACAGGTTTCAATAATTTCTTTGGTTTTGATCAAGCTGCTACGCGCTTAGGAATTGATTATTCTTTTAACGATTGGTTTGCGGCAGGTATAGGTAGAACTACTCTCGAAAAAACTTGGGATGGTTTCATGAAGTTCAGATTACTTCGCCAGAAGAAGGATGGAAAAATGCCAATAAGTCTCACTTATTTTGTAAATATGGGCATTAATGGCTTAGAGGTTCCGGATAGTTTGAATTCGAAATTCTCAGAGCGTTTTTCATATGTTCATCAATTAATTTTAGCCAGGAGTTTTGGTGAAAGGCTTTCAATACAAATAATGCCAACTTTTATTCATCGTAACCTAGTTGATTTAAAAGTGGATGATAATGATGTTTTTACTCTTGGTGCAGGTACTAGCATTTACCTGAGTAAACGGCTAAATCTTAACCTTGAGTATCATCACATTCTATCAGAGCAAACATCAAAGGATTATCATGATTCTTTCTCCGTTGGGATAGATATCAAGACATCTGGCCATGTATTCCAATTCTTCCTCAGCAACTCACAGGGTATGCTGGAACAACACTTTTTACCAAAAACAGACGGTGAGTGGTTCAACGGAGACATAAGAATAGGTTTTAATATTGTTAGAGCATTTACTCTGAAACAAAAAAAGTATTTCCAGGAATAATTTAATAAATCTATCTTACAACGTTTACAGTACCTTCATAAAGTACTGGAGTTTTTTGATAGTCGGTACCTTGTATTTTATATATATATGAGCCAACCTCTACTGGATTTCCATACTGATCTTCTCCATTCCACATTTCTTCAAAATTATGGGTGCTCCATATTTGCTGCCCCAGTCTGTTATATATATACATATTGAAGTCGGCCATAGGAGTTCCTTTTATCTCAAAAAAATCATTTAAACCATCTCCATTAGGAGTGAAAGCAGTGGGAATAAATAGTTGAACATATTCAGTAAGAGCAACCACTGCAAGAGTATCATCGTAGCAACCATTAATTGTTTCTATTCTAAATGTGATTTGATAATCGCCTGCCTGGTCAAAAGTATGAGAAGGATTCTCATCACTGCTAGTGTTTCCATCTCCAAAATCCCAAAGGAAATCTACCAACGTAGAATCGCTTATGCTCTCGTTAAAGAAATCTATTGTCGGAGTATCCATGGTTGTAATCCATGGGTCGGCATCAAGTCCTGCTGTAGGATTTGGATTAGCCTGTATGATATTTGGTTTGCTTATGGAAGCAAAACAACGGTCTGTATTATGTACAGTTAAACTTACAGTAAACAAACCAGCCTCATTATAAGTATGCGATGGATTCTGAATATTTTCTCCGGAACCATCACCGAAAGTCCACTCATAAGTTGCGCCCGAAAGTATTTCTTGCGAATCATCACTGAAGTTAACAGTAACTGGAATGCAACCCTCATAAATATCTGCAGAGAAATCAGGTTCAGGAAGAGGATCCACTGTTAATGGTTTTGTAAGGTCATTACTACAAATATGACCATTAGGGGCATATGTATGTTCAACATAAAGGTTTACATCATATGTGTCCGGTGAAGAATATTGATGGGTTGTATTTGCCTGATTACTGGTTTGGCTGTCGCCAAAGTCCCATGTAAAGGTCCTGTTATTTGTTGTGTCAGAAAGGTAAGTAAACTGAACATCAGTATTTGTACAAGCATGCTCTGAAGGGTCTATTTCAAAATCAGGACTTGGGTTTTCAAACACTGTGAATTCAGTTTGAGCATTATTATCACATAAATAATATGGCAGATAATCATGCGATGTATTCACATAAAAATTATTCAATCCAATTACATATTCGTCAACAGCAACAGTTATTTGCTGAGTAGTTTTTCCATTCGACCATTCGTAAGTAACATCTCCCTCAATTCCGGTATAATCATTTGCTGTAAGTGTTATTGTTTCTCCATTACAAATTTCACCATCGTTAGGGATTAATGATATTTGTGGAGTATAGTCATCTACATAAACAGTCATTGTAGCAGCCTGCACCTCTCCACAATTATCTTCTATCCATAATTTATAAATAGATGTGGAAGTTGGGTTGTCAAATTCCTGCTGATTAGTTCCAATAAGTACTGAATCATTAGGAGGCAACATTTTATACCATTCATACCAATTTGCTGGAGTACCAGTATAAAGTGAAACTTGATCACCCAAACAAATACCTGCATTATTTAGCGTTAAACTGGACTGATTAACCTCGAAATCGGATGTAGCACTTACACCACAAACATCTGTAATTGTATATTGGCAAGTCCATATGTCGTCACCCACAAAGTTATCGTACTCAACAGTAATCTGGTTCCCTGGCTCATCCCCTAGCGGTGTTATTGGTGGAGGATCAAGGCGTTCCCAAACCACATTGTCAATAGAATAATCTGGTGAATCGGGTTTAATTGTATTTGCAGGTACAGTTGCTTCCTGACCAGGTCCGCAAAGGAATATGGGCTGTATCGGATCAAAAATTATTGGCAGATTATTAATCTGAACTACTGATTCTGTTTCGTTATCACAACCATCAATAACTTTAACATTTATGATTTCCGGACTATTATTTACCTGTTGAGTATATTCATCAACTGGTGGTATTGGATTGCCAGGCCAAACATAAGTTAGAGGACTTACTCCACCACTAGTTTCATCTACAATAGAAACCTCAACTATATCTTTACAATAGGCTTCATAAATTTTAGGATCTTCGGCAACCACAATAGGCGAATTGTCTCTTATATCGAACTGAACAAATTTTGAAAACACACCCTGAACAAAAGGTGGGCGTGGCTTTTCACAAGGGTCCATAGGCCATGTAAACTTAACATTATTATGATCCACACCAATGTTGCCAACAGAAACTCGTATTGTTTTTTCGGTTTCTCCGGGATGGAATATTACAGAATCAGAATATAATGGGGATCCATCAGCATAACTTATATTTACACTATCTCTGTATATTTCACTATTTATTCTGAAAGGTATATCATATGCTGTATCAATTGCTGATACTGGAAAATCCAGTTTAAATGTTACAAGTAAATCGCGGCAACCTCCTTCTATTAACTGTCCGTCGAAATCAGGATCATTTGCACCAACTCCATCAAATGAATATGTAGTTGTCCATGTTGGATTACTTTTACCTCCGGTTAAACTACCACCGCCAAGAAATAATGAAGAATTTATTTGGCCTCCTCTTGGGATAATGTCAGGGTCCTGTTCTACATACCAAAAATCTTCTATGGCTATTTTAACTTTATAAATTCCGCATGGCTGAACCTCTTTTCTGATAACCAGTGAATTGGAATTATTAGTTTGCCCATCATAAGTATTTCCAGTTGGAGGGTTTCCATTTGCATCATTACCAAGGTAAAAGTTTGAATTACTACTCTGGTTTACACCATATAAGTTTACCCAGCAACTTGCATCTTGTGAAGGGCAAGCAATTGGTGGTAATAATGCTTCGTTAACAAAGGGTTTACTTTGAAAATCAATACTTATTCCGAAAATATCATACATCTGGTCTGGGTGACCTGAATATCCGGAGAAATCAGAATATACATCCAAATCTGCTCTTTTAAACTGATATTCATCTGAAGCAAAAACATATCTTAGAGTAATAGTATCACCATAGGGTCTATAAAGAAATTCCAATGATGCGGCATCACGTGTTGTATCTAAAGGTATTCCATGAGTTAAACCACTTCCGTTTTGGGCAAAAATCAAGTCATACATGGTTTTTAAATCTTCATCTCCTGGAGTATTAAAATAATCGGTAGAAAATCCTGTTGTATTTGCCTGCTCAGCCCTGAAAACTCTTCCGTTGGAAATAATGAGTCCGGTATCCATTCCAGTACCTGCTCCATTTAAACCTTGTCCATCCCAATAATAACCAAATGCAGCACGGTGCCCAGCATAATTTATACCATCCCAGGTGGAATCTGGAAAATCACCACCTCCACCATGTAACTTTGTAAGTACCCAGTCGATAACCTGCTGGTTACCATTGGAAATATCCATAGTATCCATAGTTTGAACTCGTATAGGAGGAGCTGATTGTGAGAATGTAGATAGGCTAAAGAAAATTATCAATATTAAACCTGAAAATCGTATTAGTTTACTCATGTTTTAAAATTATATCAAGGCTTTACAAATGTAAGAAAAACAACAAATAAATATAATTTGCATCTTTTAATAGCACATATATTACAAAGTATGGAAATACAGTGTTTTACAGTCATTAATGACAAAAACTTAATTTAAAAGGTTGTCCATTTCATGTTTAAAAATCACTTTTTAATTATGATGTATTTGTTCATCTACAAAAAAACAATAAAATAGTTACACTCATTTTTCTAAGATAATAATTGCTATTTTTGAACTGTAAAAAATTAATCCGTAATGAATAAATCAATTGTTGTATCTATAGTATTCTTTTTAGTAATTAGTTCAGGTTTGTATTCCCAGGATTTTCCAAGTTATGATAATAATGATTTAAAAATTTCATATGGATTGTTCAATCCAGATCAATTTATGAATGTTGAATCTGCCATGCTCAACAAACAGTTTGATGATTTGAGATATGTAAGAGACAACTATTCGAGCATTGGTAATATCTTTTTATCGTATTCAAAACTAAATCGTGCCGAAAATATTTTTTGGGGTGCAACAGTAGGTTATGGATCCAACAAAAGTGAGATTTATTATCTGGGACAATATGCCGGAGAATTAAAAAGAGTATTTATTACTGCAGCAGCAGAAATGCAGTATCGATACGTAAACAAAGGTTTAATACAGGTTTATTCAGGTCTTGGTCTTGGGATAACTTATGTACAGGAAAATCTTTCTACTTCACCCATACATCCTGAAGAAAGCAGCGGAACAATTATTCGTCCTGGATACCAAATCAATGTGGCAGGAGCAAGAGTTGGAAATAAGATTGCTGGTTTTTTGGAACTAGGATATGGATATAAAGGAATAGTTAATTTTGGCCTGTCGATTCAAATGTAATAATTTTGGCTACTATTTATAAAGTTAAAATTGGAGATATAGAAATTGGTGGTCAAAACCCAATAATTGCCCAGTCGATGACCAATACCAATACCCTTGACACTGAAGTTAGTGTAAAGCAAATTATTGAACTTTTCGAGGCGGGCAGTAAGATAGTGCGTCTTAGTTGTAGAAGTATTAAAGAAGCTGAAAACCTTAAAAACATCAAGGAATCTTTGCAGAAAAAAGGGTATAATTTACCTATTGTTGCAGATACTCATTTTAATCCGGCAGTAGCTGAAGTTGCTGCAAACTATGCTGATAAGGTTAGGATAAATCCTGGAAATTATGTAGATAAGCGTAGACAAAAGATAGATTTTTCTGCAGAAGAACATTTGTTAGAAAGAGAAAAAATAAAAGATAGACTACAAAGATTTGTTGAAACCTGTAAGCAGAATTCTACTGCAGTTCGTATTGGAGTAAATCATGGCTCTCTGTCGGAGAGAATGCTTTATCGATATGGAAATACTGCCCGTGGTATGTATGAATCCGCAATGGAATTTATTGAGATTTTCAGGGAATACAACTTTCATAATTTTGTAATTTCTTTAAAAGCAAGTTATGTACCTAGCATGATAGAAGCCAATATCATGCTACATAAGCAGATGCAAAAAAAAGGCTTTTATTATCCTATACATCTGGGAGTTACCGAAGCCGGTGATGGTGAGGAAGCAAGAGTGAAATCAGCAGCCGGAATAGGTAGTTTGCTGGCAAAGGGAATAGGCGACACCATAAGAGTTTCGCTTACTGAAGATCCTGTGGAGGAAATACCGTTTGCCAACAAAATAATTGAAAATTATGCAGGCAGAAGCGAACAAAATATGCCTTATTATGAACTCAATAAATCTTCAAAACCTCAGATAATTCTTAAATACGATAATTTCACTGATGAAGATATATTGATAAATTCTGCTGTGGATTTTACTAGAATTAACTATGAAACTTCATATAAGCGATTGAAGATACTTAGCAATGGTATTGCAAAAAATGAACTTTCCAATATTATCCTACAGTCCCTGGGAATAAAATACAGCAAGGCTGAATTTATTGCCTGCCCATCATGCGGTCGAACGCTTTTTAATATAATTGATGAGTTGCAAAAAGTAAAGCAAAAAACCTCTCATCTTAAAGGTTTGAAAATTGCTGTAATGGGATGTATAGTTAATGGTATTGGGGAAATGGCCGATGCCGATTACGGATATGTGGGTGCAGGTGCCGGAAAGGTAAATATTTACAAGAAAAAACAAATAATTTCGAAAAATGTTGCAGAAGAGATTGCTGTTGACGAACTTGTAAAAATCATTCAGGAAAATGGCGACTGGAAGGAACTATAGTGCTTTTGAGTGTTAAATTACAAGTGATGAGTTTGCTTTCCGTTAAGAAATTACTGCATGCTTATAAGTTATCTTATGGTGGCAAAGATTATAGTCGCCAATACATGATTATTTTTCATTTGAGGAAGTTTAGATACTATAAACTGTATACCAAAACTAAAACCTTTACTAGACAATAAGTTCTTTTCAATTAATCAGTAGTTTTGAAAACTTTTTGAGAAAAAAAGAAAATAGCAATTTGCACCAAATAAAATGAATATGTACAATTTCGATAAGATAATAGACCGCCGGGGAACGGCAAGTGTGAAATGGGATTTGAGAAAAACAATTTTTAAAAGAGAAGATGTGCTACCAATGTGGGTTGCCGATATGGATTTCGAAACTCCGGACTTTATTGTGAATGCTATAAAAGAAAGAGCCTCTCATCCTGTTTACGGCTATTCACTTATGGAAGATTCATATTACAATGCTTTTATTTCATTTACCAAACGACGTCATAATTGGGAAATCAAAAAAGAGTGGATGGTGTTTTCTCCGGGAATAGTTACGGCTGTAAATGCCGCCATAAAAGCTTTTACAAATGAGGGAGATGGTGTAATTGTTCAACCTCCGGTTTATTTTCCATTTTTTAATGCAGTGAATAATAATAAGCGTAAACTGCTAGAAAATCAATTGATTTATATCGACAATACATATAAATTTGATTTTGAAGATTTGAGAGAGAAGGCAAAAGAGGCAAATATGATTTTGCTTTCTAGCCCACATAATCCGGTTTGCCGATGCTGGAACGATGATGAGTTAAAAGAGTTGGGAAAAATATGTTTGGAAAACGATGTGATAATAATATCAGACGAAATTCATGCCGATCTTATACTGCCAGATTACAAACATCGCCCGCTAGCAACATTATCAGATGAGTTGGCTCAGGTTTGTATAACATGCATGGCACCATCCAAAACATTTAATGTGGCTGGTTTATTTACTTCTATCATCATCATTCAGAATGAAAAATTAAGAGAAAAATACAATAATGAAATGGAATCCATAAGTCTTGTGCATGCCAATTTATTCGGGATGATAGCTGCCGAAGCAGGTTATTCTGAAGGTGATTATTGGCTGGATGAACTTATGGATTATGTAAACACTAATTTTAAATTGGTTGACGACTTCCTAAAAAATGAAATACCATCCATTAAAATGGTAAAAGCAGAGGCCACATATCTTGCCTGGCTCGACTTCAAAGAAACAGGGCTTAGTGATGAAAAATTACATCATAAGTTAATAAATGAAGCAAAATTGGGATTAAGTCCGGGAAATATTTTTGGGAAAGGTGGTGAAGGATTTATGCGAATGAATCTTGGAACTCCAAAACAATATGTGGAAGAGGCTTTACAACAATTGAAATCGGTTTTTGTTTAAACTTAATTGAAGAATAATTAATTTAGCAACATAATAATTTTATGAGCAAGACTAAAGTACTTTTCGTTTGTTTAGGTAATATTTGTCGTTCACCAAGTGCAGAAGCTGTATTTAAAGAGTTGGTAAACCAAAAGGGTGAGGCAAAGGAATTTGAAATAGACTCCGCCGGAACTCATGCTTATCATGAGGGTGAACAGGCTGACAGGCGTATGCAAACACATGCTTTAAAGCGGGGTTATGATTTGACATCTATTTCCAGACCTTTTGATCCCTTTTCCGATTGGGATAATTTCGACTATATCATTGCTATGGACGAATCGAATATGAGCAATCTGAAAGCTATGGCCCGAAATGAGTCAGATTTAAAAAAACTATTCAAAATGACCAATTTTGCCAGCAGATTTAAATACGACCATGTTCCCGACCCTTATTATGGAGGTTCCGAAGGTTTTGAATTGGTTCTTGACATACTGGAAGATGCCGGAGAAGGCTTCTATAACTACATTAAAAAACAGCATAAATGAGATTACCCAATTACTTTAAAAATATAGAACCAATAATATTATATGATGAGTTGTCAAAATTTCTGGGAACTTCAGAAGATGGAGAACTTGAGATTCACTTTTCGGAAATTGTTAAAATGGCAGGGCATAGTTGTCCAACCGTAACAGGTGCATGGTTAATGACAAAAAAAGGACTTGAGGCTCTTTATGGAAACGAAAAGCCAGTGAGAGGAAATATAAAAGTTGAATTACGAGATAGCGCCAAGGATGGAAGTGTTGGTGTTTCTGCATCTATATTTACAAATATTACCGGAGCAGCAGGCCCACATGGTTTTGATGGAATAGGTGATAAGTTTATCAGGCGTAAACTTCTTAGTTTTGGGGCTAATATAGATGGTTTTGTAAGGTTTACACGTATTGATACAAATAAAAGTGTGGAAGTAAAATACCGTCCTGCTAATTTGGTTCATCCATCCAATTTAATGATGACTGCCATAGGACCTAAAGCAGATGACACAAGTAAGGAAGCGTTTCCTAAACTATGGCAGGAAATGGTAGAGCAACTTTTTGAAAATTCTGATAAAGTAGTTTTTATATTATAACATTATGAAACTGGGAATAGCACTTGGAGGCGGAGGTGCCCGTGGTCTCGCTCATATAGGAGTGCTCAAATCTTTTCAAAATCATGGTATTCCAATTAGCCAGATTAGCGGAACAAGTATTGGGGCCTTTGTGGGTGGACTTTATGCGGTTTTCCGCGATGCCAGTAAAGTTGAAGATTTTATTTATGACTTTGTTGGCAAAGAAGATTTTGTGGAACTTAATTTAGATGCCTTCGATCCTGCACCAAACGATAAACAGGGTTATTTGAAAACTTTCCTGAATACTGCATATAAAAATCTTTCCATCTTTAGATCCTGGCGTCATCAGTCAATGCTAAGCAATGAGCAGGTAGAAAAGATTTTTAGTTTTTATCCGAATGATAATATCGAAGATTTAGCCATTAACACTGGCATTGATTTCGCTGCTGTAACTACAGACTTAATTTCCGGAAGAGAAACTATATTAAGCAGTGGCAGTTTGAGGCAGGCAGTTTTGGCAAGCTCTTCCATACCCGGAATATTTCCTCCCATTAAAATGTTGGGAACCCTAATGTGTGATGGTGGTGTCGCCGATCTGGTACCTGTTTATGTTTCACGCAGTAGAGGAGCGCAATTAGTTGTGGCAGTTGATGTTACCAAGAGTTTGAATGAGCAGGAAGATCTAAGTAACGGACTTAAAATTATTGACCGGGCACAGACAATACTATCCTATCAGTTATCAAGAGAAAGACTGGCAGGTGCTGATATAGTTATCAGACCAAGCAGTACTCGCTTTTCATGGGCTTCAGTAAGGCATATGCCCGAAATAATTAAATCAGGTGAAGATGCAGCAGAAAAAATTATTCCTGCTTTGAAGGAGATGATGAGGTAGTTATTGCTGTCCCACAACTCTATAGTTATGAGCCGAATAATGAAGTTCTATTTCAGAAATTATTTTTATCGTGGCATAAAAAAAACCTGCCGCTAAAAGCGACAGGCCAACCAACTAATTAATTTTTACAACTATATTTTTAAACAATTATCATTATGAACCATATTATAGCATTACATTAGTAATGCCAAAAACATAAGTACCTGTAATACAGCGTGATAAAATTTTAAAGGGTATACATATTATTCCAATAACGGGAAAAATTTTCCATAAAAAAAAGGCAGTCTGTTTTGGACTGCCTTTTTTTATAATAAAAATATATTATTCTGCTGCTGCGGCTTCTTCAAGCATTTCTTCAGATTTTTGTTCTTTCATTTCCTTTTTATCACAGCATTCTGGTTTGCATGGACGTTTATTAATGATGGTTAACTCATCAATAATATTTTGTGCTCCTGCAAACTTATCAATAATCAGCATCACATATCTGATATCCACATTGATAGTTCTTTGTAATTCAGGCTCAAAAGCGATATCACCACTCATTGCTTCCCAGTTGCCGTCAAATGCAAGGCCTATTAATTCGCCTTTACCATTAATAACAGGACTTCCCGAATTACCACCTGTAATATCATGCGTTGTAAGGAAACATACATTCATACTTCCACATTTATTTGCATAAGGACCAAAATCTTTGTTCTCATAAATTTCTTTCAGTTTCTCAGGCACTATAAACTCAAAATTATTAGGATCTTCCTTCTGCATTATACCATCCATGGTAGTATAATAATTATAATGAACAGCATCTTCAGGATAATAATCCTCTACTGTACCATAAGTTAATCTCATAGTGAAATTAGCGTCAGGGTAGAAGTTTTTATCAGGACTCATTTCCCTTAAACCTGCAATATATAAGCGCTCTCCTTTGGCAAGTTCTGTGTTGGCCTCTTTGGCGCTTTTCGCCAATTCACGATAATTTGTGATGAATGCACTAACTGCTTTCAAAGCAGGATCTTTTTTAAGTGTTTTTGCCTTTGGATTTTCCAGGAATTCAATAACACGGTTTTCATCTCCAAAAATTGACTTGTCGAAAACATATTCAGCATATTTATTATAATCGCCTTTAAATTTCTTGTCTACCTCTAAAAGGAATACTGGCTGCTGATCAATAGGTACATTTTCATGATACATCTTCATCATACGGGCAAACATATTGCGATCGATATCAACATTGTAATTCTTGAAATGATCTGCCACACCTGATTGAAGTCTTTCAACTATTTTTGTAGCATCTTGTTCATCCTTTTTCTTTTCGAGTTCTTTTTTCAGGCTGTTAAAACCATAAGCATAACCTAAAATTTCTGGACCACGATAAATGCCCTCAATGAAATACCATTTAGAAAGATTGGTTTCCTTAATTTTATCATATGCATCTGAAATAAGATTCAAAGTCTCACCATATTTGGCTTTAGTTTCAGCTGATTTATTTACCCAATTCATAAATTCGGCTTCTTCGCGTTCTTTCTTTTCTTTTACTTTCAAACGCTTCAAACCTTTTGTTTGTCCAATAAAATACTTCCAATAGTTTGCTGTCCTGGCATATTTTGAAGCATATTGTAAACGTACTGCTTCATCGGCTTCCATACCTTCTTTCATTGTTCTAAGTTTCTCAGCACGTATGTCTACAATAGTCATATTCGACTGATTAACTGCTAAATCAACACCATAAGAAGAAAGATATCTTTCAGTACCTCCAGGGTTACCCATTATCATTGCAAAATCACCTTTTTCAACACCTGCAATATTTACAGGAAGGAAGTGCTTTGATTTCATAGGAACATTCTCTTCTGAGAAGTCAGCAGGTTTACCGTCAGGAGAAGTATAAACACGGAAAATTGAGAAATCACCTGTATGACGAGGCCACATCCAGTTGTCAGTATCAGCTCCAAACTTTCCTATTGACTCTGGAGGTGTTCCAACCAAACGAATGTCAGTAAAAACCTCATAAACAAATAGATAATATTCATTTCCGCCAAAGAAAGACTTTACAGTTGCATTATAATCATTTTCTTCTGTTGCTTCAGCAACGATCTTTTTGATGTTGGCACCAATAATTCCTGATCTTTCATCTTCTGTCATGTCATCATTAACACCTTCCAAAGATCTTGCAGTAGCATCTTCCATTTTTACAAGGAATTTTACTGATAATCCTTCAACAGGAATTTCTTCCTCCTTGCTTGTCGACCAAAAACCATCTGTTAAATAATCATGTTCAACAGTACTAACCTGCTGTATTGAACCATAACCACAATGGTGATTTGTTAATATTAGTCCTTCAGGAGAGATTATTTCACCAGTACATCCTCCTCCGAAAATAATAATAGCATCTTTCAAACTGGAATTGTTAACGCTATAAATATCTTCAGCACTAAGTTTTAATCCCATTTCCTGCATTTCTGCAATATTTTTATTAATCAGAAGTGGTATCCACATTCCTTCATCAGCCTTTACACTTGTACCGAATCCAAGCACAAGGGCGATCATCATCACTAATAATTTTTTCATTTTTATTTATTATTTATTACTTACTATACAAAAGTGTCTCCTTTTTCGGCTTTCACATCATTAACAAACTGACGTATTTGCTGCTCATCCTGTTTACGACATACCAATAGTGTTTCATCATCTTCCACCACTATATAATCATCTAATCCTTGTAAAACGACCAATTTGTTTTTTGGCATATTAACTATACAATTTTTGCTGTCGTAAAGCATTACATTTTGCCCTACAACGGCATTTTTGTTTTCATCTTTTTCTCTCAAAGTATAGAGAGATCCCCATGTACCAAGGTCGGACCATCCGAAATCAACGCCTAAGACATAGACATTTTCAGCCTTTTCCATTACACCATAGTCGATGGATATGTTTTTGCACACTGAATATGTTTCTCTTATAAAAATGTCTTCTTCAGGAGTATTGTATTTGCCAATGCCTTTCTCAAAGAGAGTATTTACTTCGTTCAAATGATTGTCGAAAGCCTTCATAATTGATTTTAGCGACCATATGAAAATTCCTGAATTCCAAAGAAAATCACCGCTATCTAAAAATGTTTTGGCAATTTCCAGGCTAGGTTTTTCAGTAAAGTTTTTAACCTTCTTTAATCCTTCATAATTTGATGCTGATTTATTATCCTCAAATTGAATATAGCCGTAACCTGTATCAGGGCGGTTTGGTTTAATACCCAGAGTTAATAACCAATCATTTTCTGCCGCTGCTTTTAGGGCTATATTAATATCTTTTGTAAACTCTTCTTCCTTCATAATAATATGGTCGGAGGGAGCAACAACTATCAATGCGTCAGGGTTTTCTTCTTTTATTTTATAGTTTGCATAAGCAATACAAGGAGCAGTATTACGCCTTGATGGTTCGCAAAGAACCTGATTTTCACTTAGTTCTGGCAGTTGTTCCAAAACCTGGTCTTTATAAATTCCATTGGTAACCACGTATACATTTTCAGGCGGACATATATTTGAAAACCTTTCAAATGTCATTCTGATTAGTGTTTTTCCGGTTCCTAATACGTCTATAAATTGTTTTGGGCGGGAGGTCTTGCTCATGGGCCAGAAACGCGCTCCTATGCCGCCGGCCATGATTACGCAATAATTATTTTTATTTTGCATCTTTAATTTTTTTTAAAGGGCTGGCAAAGGTACAAAACTAGTTTTGAATTAGAAAGGATTAGTAAACAGATAATTGTACAGCAATTGGCTTTTTTGTAGGCTAATAAAATTAATTCAATTGTTTAACAGTGCTCAATGCATGAACCAGATAGATTTTCCTGTTGTCAATATTCAAACATTTATAGCGTGTACGTTGCTTAGGGCCCTTTTTAAATCTCTTTCCATTTTCAAGAATAAAGAGGCTATTTTCTGGTAATTCCTCTAGTGTAGTCTTACCATTATGTTTGTCATATTTTTTGATTATTCTGCTAAGGTTAATTTCTGACCCCGTTGAGGCTTTGCTGTTTTTAATGCTTTTTTTGAGTTCCGACTCCAGATCGGCAGGAAAAATATCCTTTTCCAAAAAGTTGAGCATTAAATCACGGTAAGTTTCTTTCCATTCCTTGCCATGTGGTTCTACCTTGTTTTTATATTTTTCCCATACCATGAGATGAGCAAATTCGTGGACCAGAGTTATGAGAAAGGAGTATTTATTAAGATTATAGTTTACACTGATACGGTGATTTTTATAATAAACAGGAGGACGGTAATCGCCCAGTTTAGTTTTTCTTTCCCGGGCAATTTTAAGGTGCACTTCCTTTTCAACTATCCAATTATAAATGATATCAACGCTTTTTTCGGGCAAATATTCAAATAATAAGTCCTTTTCGCTCATGGCGCAAAAATAGGGAAATTGGGTAAATGTGATGATGCAAAACTGAGAATATAAGAAGTGAGAATATATTATGGGGATAATTTATTATTTTAGTTGAAAATATTATAATCACATGAAAAAGAGGCTTCTATTATTTTCCTTTATGGGGATGATTTTCTCTTATACGGTTTTAATGCTTGTGGATTTGAAACTACAGTCGGGCAATCTGAATTATGGTATAATCGCATTTGAACTGGCTGGCAATACAAACTCAAGTTATGAAATTATAAATTATTGGAGAGAAAACAGCAATCAGAATCTGGCTGCTTTTAGTGTTGGTTTCGACTACCTTTTCATTGTCTTTTATGTTGGTTTTCTTACTTTGTGGACATCAATTATTGCAGATGGGTTCTACAATAAACTATCAAATTTATTTGCAAAAATTGTTATTACCATAACTATAGTAGCTGGAATGTTTGATATGATCGAAAACTATTCATTAATTCAACTCCTTATTTCTAATCATGAAAATAACTGGTCGGTTCTGGCATTTTATTTTGCTTCTGCCAAATTTATAATACTTGCTTTTGTGGTTTTATATAATCTGATATTCAGCCTTATAAGGCGTATTATTCGTTTGTAAATAAGTAAAAGAAGAGCAATCACAATCCTTTTTTTTCCTCTTGTGTTTATATCCCCTACGATTTGACGCACAGGAACTTATAATGAAAGCCATTAACAGTAAAACACTGATTATTTTTATAGTTTGAATTTTCATAAATCTTAAAAAACGTTATAATATTAACGAAAACCTAATACCTTTGTTGTAAAAGCAAAACTAAAAATTCTTTTTGTTTAACTTAGCTGAAGGAATAAACAATTAATTCTAGCTTCAAATGAAGATTATTGCTGAAATGGGCGAATATGCCATGTTGATGTTTCAGGCCTTCAAAAGGCCCGACAAAGGCAGGGTTTTCAGACGTCAGTTAATGATGGACTTTCAGGATCTGGGAGCCAATTCCATTGGGATAGTTGCAATAATTTCTGTTTTTACAGGAGCTATTATTGCAATGCAAACGGCCTATAATATGGATAATCCTTTATTATCATTAAAACTTGTTGGATTTTCCACAAGGCAAATGATGATACTGGAGTTCTCTCCAACTATAATCAGTTTGATATTGGCGGGAAAAGTTGGTTCTAGCATTGCCTCAGAAATAGGAACCATGCGTGTTACAGAGCAAATTGATGCTCTTAAAGTTATGGGAATAAACCCTGCTAATTATCTGATTTTGCCCAAGATTACAGCTTCGGTAATATATAATCCGCTTTTAATTATTTTCTCAATGTTTTTGGGAATAGGTGGTGGCTGGCTGGCATGCATTGTAACAGGACTGGTGCCATCATCAGTATATATTGAAGGTATACAATCGTGGTACGATCCATTTACCATTACATATGCATTAATAAAAACAGTCGTTTTTGCCTTCATAATATCTTCAATTTCAGGATTTAAAGGCTATACCGTTAGTGGTGGTTCCGTAGAAGTTGGACGTAACAGTACTCAGGCAGTGGTTTATAGTAGCATTTTAATAATCATTTTTGATTTAATTTTAACTCAATTATTGCTGGTATGATAGAAGTAAAAAACATATCAAAATCTTTTGGCGGCCAGCAGGTGTTAAATGGAATTGAAACAACCTTTGAGAAGGGCAAAACCAATCTTATTATCGGCCAAAGTGGTTCTGGTAAAACAGTATTAATGAAATGCTGTATAGGTTTATTTGACATTGACGAAGGAGAAATAAACTTTGACGGAAGAGGCTTTTCCGGACTTGGCGAAAAAAAGAAAAAGGACATACGTAAAGAAATGGGTGTTTTATTTCAGGGCGGTGCATTATTCGACTCTTTTAATGTTGAAGAAAATGTTATGTTCCCTCTTAATATGTTTACAAAAATGAGTCTTGAAGAAAAGAGAGAAAGGGTTAATGATGTATTAAACAGAGTAAACCTCCCCAATGCTCATAAAAAACTTCCTTCTGAATTAAGCGGTGGTATGATAAAAAGAGTGGCTATTGCAAGGGCTATTTCCTTGAGACCACAATATTTATTTTGCGATGAACCAAATTCCGGGCTCGACCCAAAAACTGCAGAAGTAATAGATGAACTTATTTCAAATCTTACAGAGCAATTTAATATGACCACCGTAATAAATACTCATGATATGAATTCAGTGCTTCAAATTGGGCAAAAAATATCATATCTTTACAAAGGTAATCTGTGGTGGGAAGGAAGTAATACAGAAATAATGCATACCGATAATGAGGAGTTGAATGATTTCGTATTCTCTACTGAACTTACGCGCCGACTTAAAGTAAAAAGATGACAATAAATTTAATTGACTTAATAATTCTGATTCCAGTAATGTTTTTTGCATGGTCGGGATATCGAAAAGGATTGATAATTGAAGCCTCTACCTTGATTGCCCTGATTTTAGGTTTATATTTTGCCATATATTTTTCGGATATAGCAGGAGGATTTCTAAATAAAACCTTCCAAATTGATCAAAAATATATGGGTGCCTTATCCTTTGTGGTGACTTTTATTGTGGTAGTATTTGGTGTAATAGCCATAGGTAAAGCCTTGGAAAAAATTGTTGATGTTTTGCTTTTGGGATTTCTTAATAAGTTGGGGGGTGCTGTTTTTGGAATGTTAAAAGGCGCACTGTTTATTAGCATATTGATTTTCGCCTTTTCATATTTTGATCTGGAGAAAAATGTTTTTAGTGCCGAAGCAAGACAACAATCATTGTTTTACGAGCCTGTAAAATCCATTGCACCTAAACTGGCTTCCTGGTTAAATCTCGAAAAAATCAACATCAAGATACCTGATAAGGAAGAAATGATTGACAAAGTCATTTAAGAGCTTTCATTTTCGGATAATTTTAACCCATTTGCAAGTTCCGTTCCTGAGTTTTTATTTGAAAAACAGTTAATTATAAACTGTGGTATATAAATTGCCCTACAATTTATATGATTGCTCCATTATTAATATCGTATATAAGCGCTTCCATTTTGGTTACATTGTTTGCCATTGGCAGAAGAATAAGTTTTGCAGGAGCATTTTTTACAAGTCTAGTAATGTCGCCTATAGTGGGTCTAATAACTGTTTTAAAAACAGAGAAAAACATTCATATCAAACATTATTCAACACGATATGTTTGTCCTGAATGTAATATTGAGTATACACAACAAAAACAATGTTGCGATTTCTGTAAAGAAATGGGAAAAGAAATTGATCTTAAACCAACAAGAGTTTTAATTTATGAGTGATTTATACCAACCCCTTATTCTGCATCCACTTCAACGCTTCTCTGTGACTTAATCCCGAGAGGGAATACTTCTGCACAATATCAAGAACTAAATGGGGGTTGGTTTTTGAATATTCTCTTAATATCCAGCCTATTGCTTTATCAATAAAAAATTCCTTAGAACCTAAAAGCTGAACAATAAAGGACTCCATCAAATTTACATCAGTATTCGATTTATATTTTAATTGAAATAGCAAACATGACCTTTGAAGCCATATGTTATTTGAACTTATCCATTTTTCGGTAATTGTATTTATTTGATTAGGAAATCTTTTAAAATAATCACCCACCAAAACTGCAGAAATAAAATCAACAGTATCCCACCATGATTTTTCAACTATCATATATTCATATAATTCAATAATATTTGCAGCGGATTTCTTTAGTCTTAGGCTTAGAAATTCCATGGCAAAATATTGATATTCCCGCTCATTCTGCTGCCAGCACCATTTTATTATTTCTTCATAATTTTCATCTGGC
>PKTD01000116.1 GCA_002869315.1 Marinilabiliales bacterium
CTGTGGCATATAATCCGCAAAACCCAAATAGCATCTTGATTGCAACAGGAGAAGGTTATTCATTTGGAAATGAATTTACATCAGGTTATGGAGTTATGATCTCTCATGACGGGGGCTATTCATGGGATACCACATCGATCAGGGCCTCACTTAGTCAATCCTTTGCCGGCATGGATATTCATTGGAACTCCGTGGATACTAATAAAGTTTGTGTAGCTTAATCCTTCGGGATGTATTACTCCTCTGATGGAGGAAACAATTACACCTATGTTCTTGATAGAATGGGAGGGCGATTAATGGCGGATCCATCCGACCCTTACAGGCTTTATTTCACAGCCCGTTATTATAATTCAACATATCCTGGAGGATTATATATCTCAACAGATTCAGGTGCCTCCTGGACAATTGATACTGATAATGGATTGCCGCCACCGGATGAATTTGGATATGCAAGTATTTCAATACATCCAATATACAATAACATTATTTATATTAGTGTATCTCAAAGTCCTGTAGAAGGAACCGGCCCCCTAAAAGGTTTATTTAAATCCACCGACTATGGGGCTACCTTTTCTGAAATAATTCCATCAATTGATTATTTATGCTATCATCCACCATACCAATATATTTGTCAGGGTTGGTTTGCTAATACAATTTTAATATCACCATCAGACAGCAGTCGACTCTTTGCTGGTGGGTGCCGTCTATGGACAAGTTCAGATGGTGGCGTCAATTGGGAGGCCTGTGATATAAATAGCGCTGGTACAGCTTATACTGTGCATCCTGATCACCATCAAACAACTTTTCATCCTTTATCAGGAGACCTTATTGATTGCAATGATGGAGGTGTAAACTATAGTTCCGATAATGGTGAGAGTTGGTATAACATTTCCGATGGACTTATTACTCATCAATTTTATTCAATTGCTTTTGCGAAAACAGATCCTGATGTGGTTATAGGTGGTACGCAGGATGTGGGTACTTTTAGTTCTACTTCAGCACACACTGGTGGTTGGAATAATGATAAAAGTGGTGATTCTTTTGGACATGTAATAGATCATAAGGATGAAAATACATGGTATGGAACTAACTTTATGAATGAGAGAAGAATGAAAACTGTGAATTCCGGAGAAACCTGGTTTCAGATAAATAATGGAACTTCGGGTGCTGACCAATGGCGAATGCCAATAATAATGCATCCAACAGACAATAATACATTGCTTTCTTCAAACAATGATTTCATTTATAAGACTGTTGATGGTGGACTATCATGGAATATTGTTTTTTTCGCTGGAAATATTGGTACATTGGAATACGACAAAGTTAACAATAACTTGGTGTATGCCAATGAATTAAATGGAAGTAAAATATACTTAAGCGTAAATGGAGGTGATAGTTGGAGTAAACTTGATTCTTCCCCAGGTTACCCTATTACCGACCTTGCAACTGATCCATGGTTGGAAGGGACTGTTTATGCAAGCATCGGCTCTTTTGGAGAAGATGAACAACTATTTGTCTCCAATAACAGAGGTGAAACCTGGTCAAGTGTTAGTAATAATTTACCGGAAGTTCCTTGTCTTTCCATAGCAATAAGCACACTTAACAATCAAGAAATATATGTAGGAACGGATATTGGAGTTTGGATGAGCCAGGATGGAGGTATATCCTGGGAAGATTTCAACGATGGACTTCCAGCGGCTGTGGTAGTTGACGACTTACATTATTATGAACCAGACAGTACAATTCGAATTGGTACTTATGGACGAGGTTATTGGCGTACCAAGGCAAATGGCATTGGTGTTGGAGTGCAACAATATGATATTGTAAAAAGCATTCATGTTTACCCTAATCCTTCAAAAGGAGTATTTACAATAAAAGCATTGGAAATAGAAAGTATTGAGATTGTAGATTTACAAGGTAAACAAATATATGAGGGAAGAGAACAAAAAATTGATTTAAATCAGGAGCCAAAAGGTATATACATCATTAAAATAATTGCAGATAAACAAATAATAACCAGAAAATTAATAAAACAATAAAAAGACATTCTAATAATAAGTTTACTGCATGATGCGCTAAAGTCTTTCTAATAAAATAAATGTAAATTTGAAAATATGTAATTCAAAGAAATTTATTGAATAAGATGCAAACTACATAGTATTCAAACTGCTGTATGCCACTAAAATTAGTAATTATATGAAGAAGGTTTTCAATATAACTTTAATAGGAATTCTATTTCTAAGCAATTTGACTAATGCTCAATCTTTAGAAACTAAATTGCAAACTTTAATTGATACTATTTATACTTCCAACCCAACATCTGTAGGTATTATGGCAAGTATAGAGTCTCCTGAACATAATATTTCGTGGAGCGGAGCAAATGGTTATTCAAACTCAAAAAATAAAACCAAATTATATCCCGACCAGCCAGTTCTAATTGCCAGTAATACAAAAACATATGTGTCAGCTGCAATATTAAGGTTGGTTGAAAATGGGCAGTTGTCAATTAATCAACCCATAAAAAACTTATTGACAATCAAAACACGAGATTTATTTAAACAAGGAGGCTATAATCTAGATTCTATTAAGGTGAAGCATTTGCTATCTCATACTAGCGGGATAGAAAATTATGCTAATAATGCCTATACTGATTTAATTCAAAATAATAAAAAATATCGCTGGACTCGTGATGAGCAATTAGAACTGACAATTAAGGTAGGTCCACCACTAGGTAAGCCAGAAACAGTTTTTAGTTATACTGATGCCAATTACCTCTTGTTAACAGAAATAATAGAGAATTTAACAGAGCAACCTTTCTATACAGCAATAAGAGAACTTCTGTTCTATAAATCATTAAATATCAATAGTACTTGGTTCCCGACACTTGAAGAAATACCAGAAGGCACAAAACCGTTGGTTCATCAGTATTGGGGTAAATATAACTGGGACTCAAATGAAATAGATGTTTCTGCCGATTTGTATGGTGGTGGTGGTATTGCCAGCACACTTAAAGATTTAGCATCTTTTACTTATAAACTTTTCAACTATGAAATAGTTAAAGACACTAACGTTTTAAATTTAATATATACCGAAATCCTAACGAAAGATTCCAAACAGAGTAATTATTATTTTGGTATATCTCAATACGGATTTAAAGGTCTTACTGGATATGGACATGGTGGTTTCTGGGGAACTATTGTTGTGTATTTCCCAGAACTAAAAACATCAGTTGCCGTTTGTGTTTTAGAAAAGGACAAGAGTGGATTAAAATATGAAATAGTTGAAAAAATAGTTGGATTGATAAACCAATAAATAATATGTACAACAATGACAATTGGTGAATGATTATTCTTGGCTATTGTGAAACTCATTGCAGTTTTTTAGTCCGGTGTATACATGTAAATTTAGCTGCTAATCACACAATTACTCTTAGTGCAATTTTATTGTAAAACTGATGTAGACGAAATTAAAACCGTTTCTCATTAGCCAATATACCTAAATTCAACAGCAGCGATAATTATAGTTTTTATTTTTTATGATTATCCAGTCTTGATTATATTTGCTTTATGAAAATTGAGGAATTAGGGTCAAGCCTGAAACGCCTGTATACAATACATAAATTATTTAGTTAAGTAGTCACTATGCAATTCTTAACATTTATTGGATTTACAGCCATTGTAGCTATCATTTCCTATTTAAAAACAAGGAACACCAAAGAGTCTTCATCAGATGGATATTTCCTTGGTGGTCGTAGTTTAACAGCAGGTGTTATTGCTGGATCATTATTGCTTACTAACTTATCTACCGAACAAATTGTTGGGTTAAATGGTTCTGCTTACCAAAGTGGTTTATCTGTAATGGTTTGGGAAACCCTGGCAGCCATAGCAATGGTAGTTACCGCCTTGTTTTTATTGCCCAGATATTTAATAGGCGGACTAACAACCGTACCTGGATTTTTAGCAAAGCGTTTTGATATAACTACAAAAACTTTAACATCAGTTTTGTTTCTTTCTGGCTATGTTGTGGTGTTACTTCCAGTAATTCTCTATTCAGGAGCTTTAGCCATAAGTGGTATGTTTGATGTACCAGAGTTATTAGGGGTTACACATACACAATCCATTTGGGTTTGTGTATGGGGAATTGGAATTATAGGATCTATATATGCTGTTTTTGGTGGGCTAAAGGCTGTTGCAGTTTCAGATTCAATTAATGCAATAGGCTTACTGATTGGCGGTATTTTAATTCCAATTTTTGGATTAATTATGATAGGTGACGGGAATCTTTTAGACGGACTTAATATACTAACCACTGAAAACCCGGATAAATTTAAGTCAATGGGAGGGCCAACTGACCCTGTTCCGTTTTATACCATATTTACAGGTATGATGCTCGTCCAGTTGTTTTATTGGGGAACAAATCAACAGATTATACAGAGAGCTCTTGGTGCGAAAAACTTAAAAGAAGGTCAGAAAGGATTATTACTAGCGGCATTTATAAAAATACTAGGACCTATTATAGTTGTTTTACCAGGTTTGATTGCTTATCATATTTTTCAAGGAAATTTAGAAAGCGCCGACAGTGCTTATCCTATGCTAGTAAAAAAAGTATTGCCTGCGGCTTGGGTTGGCTTTTTTGCTGCCGTTCTCTTTGGAGCTATTTTAAGTTCGTTCAATAGTGTTTTAAACAGTTCTGTCACCCTATTTGGTATCGATGTTTATAAACAACATATTAATAAAGAAGCCAATGAAAAAACTATCGTAAAATTTGGAAAAATGTTTGGTGTTGCATTGGCAATTGCCTCTATGTTTATTGCTCCACTCATTGCTAATGCAGGAAGTTTGTTTGCATATCTGCAAGAAATTAATGGCATTTATAGCATTCCAATTTTAACCATTATTGTAGTAGGCTATTTAACAAAACGAGTACCAGCGATTGCAGCTAAAGTTGGGCTGGTTTTTGGTTGCTTACTTTATATCCTCAGTCAGTTTATTTTGCAGCCATATTTTATAACTAAGGCTCTTGAAAACGCAGAGGCCGCTGGCATAACTGACCAAAGCGCTTTGGCACTTATAAAAGCTCAAGCATATCCCCATTTCCTTGATGTTATGGCCATTTTATTTTTACTAAATGTGGCAATAATGCTAATCATAGGTAAACTAAAACCAAGAAAAGAAGATTTTGTTCAGAAGTATACAAAACAAGTAGATATCACTCCATGGAAATATACTATTCAAGTGGGCATTGCTATTTGTATAATTGTAGTAGGAATCTATGTTTATTTTGCGTAATTTTTTATGAGTAAAAAAAAACTAATAAGTGAAGTAAAGTATAGTTTTAAGGAACTCTTTAAAACTCAACCACTGCTGTTGTTTTCGCCAGGAAGAATCAACCTTATTGGAGAACATACAGATTATAATGATGGCTTTGCATTTCCTGCCGCTATTAACAAAGGGATAGTGCTTGCTATTAGTAAAAGTGATTCGGATAACAATAAAGTATATGCTTTAAATAAAAAAGAACTTTTTACATTTAAATCAGAACAAATAAAACCTCTTGAGTATGGGAGTTGGAAAAATTATATTCTTGGTGTTGTTTCAGAACTGCAGAAAATTGGTAAAGATATAGGCAACTTTAACAGTGTGTTTGCAGGTAATATACCTGTTGGTGCCGGCTTGTCATCATCTGCAGCTTTAGAGAATAGTTTTGTTTTTGGACTCAATGAAATATTTCATTTAGGTTTATCTAAAAATGAAATGATTTTAATCTCTCAAAAGGCTGAGCACAATTTTGCTGGCGTAAAATGTGGTATCATGGATCAATATGCGAGCATGTTTGGTGTTAAAAAAAGTGCACTTTTATTAGACTGTAGAACAATAGAATCTAAAACCTATAAAATAGATTTTAAGGATTATAAATTAATGCTAATAAATAGTAATGTAAAGCATGATTTATCTGATAGCGCATATAATGACAGACGTGAAGTATGCTTTAGGATATCAAAAAAGTTAAATATCAAAGCATTACGAGATGCTTCAAAAGACGATATGGCCACTATTAAAAAAGATATTTCAAATGGAGATTATCAAAAAGCACTTTTTGTGATAAATGAAAATCAGCGTGTAAAACTATTTTCAGAGGCAATTAAAGAAGGAGACCTTAAAACATTAGGTAATTTACTATATCAATCTCACGAAGGCTTAAGTAAAAATTATAAAGTAAGTTGTGATGAACTAGACTTTTTAGTAGATCAAACAAAACAAAATCCAAATGTATTAGGCTCCAGAATGATGGGAGGAGGTTTTGGCGGCTGTACCCTTAATCTGATTAAAAAAGATGAGTATATAAAGTTTAAAAAAGTCATCTCTGAAAAATTTAATAAAACTTTTGGTAAAGACTGCTCAGTCTATGCTGTAAAACTATCAAAAGGAACACATGTTTTAAATAGCAACAAGTAAAATAAATTTTAATACATACATATTAGATCTAATGAACCAAAAAGAATTATCTGAATTAAACAACAAAGAACTACAAGAAGAAATAAATAAAAATAAACCATCACCCATAATTGATGCATTCTTCATTGGTTTTTTAGGTGGAATTATAATATATAGCGTAATTGCCAACTCTTGGGGTTTTATCACATTAATTCCTTTGTTCATAATTTATATATTTTTGAAAAAACCAAAGAGGTATGAAGCGCTGAAAAAAGAAATGAAAAAAAGAAACTTACAATAAATCAATAAAAGAATCTCATTGTTGCAATTAAGTTACGTATAAGCAAGTCGCAATGCAATGACCCATTTACTCGAGCGCTATTACTTTTATATTTAAAACTAAATGAAGGGATAGTTTAAAATTTGTAAATTCACAAATATTTTATTTGAATGCACTAACTGTGTTATTTATGCTAAATCAATAATTATGAAGGCAAAAATTTGGATATTTCTCATTTTAATAATAACAGCATCTTGTCAGAAGCCAGAAAAAAAATACGTTTATGTGGATGGTAAAAATATTTACTCCCCACAAGATGAACAATTGCATCTTAAGGGTGTGAATTTAGGAAATTGGTTACTGCCTGAGGGTTATATGTTTAAAATGCGTGATTGTAATTCTCCGCGCAAAATAGACCAAGCCATCCGCGAGTTGATCGGTAATAGTGCCACCACTGCTTTTTGGGATTCGTTTCTGGAAAACTATATCACTGAGGCCGATATTAGGTGGTTGTCAGAGGCCGGAGTAAATATCATACGTTTACCATTTGACTATCGCCTATTGAGTCATGATGATTTTTTGGGAAGAGATATACATGCTTATAAATATATTGACAATGCTATAAGTTGGTGTGAGAAATATAATATTTATGTATTACTTGATATGCATGCTGCACCAGGTGGACAAACAGGTGATAATATTGATAATAGCGATGGTTATCCCTGGTTAATTGTAGATGAAGGTATGAAACAAAAGGTTACAGATATTTGGCAGGATATAGCAAAGAGATATGCAAATAATACTACTGTAATAGGCTATAATTTATTGAATGAACCCATACCTCAATATTTTGATAATGATAGTTTAAAACCTCATTTAGAGCCTTTGTATAAGAAGATTACAAAAGCAATAAGAGAGGTTGATAATAATCATATTGTTTTTTTAGGCGGAGCTGTTTGGGAGACAGATTTTTCAGTGTTCTCTGAACCCTTTGATGATAAATTAGCCTATACATTCCATAAGTACTGGATGCCTCCTGAACAAAAGGAAATACAAGAGTATGTTGATTTTAGAGAAAAATATAATGTACCATTATTGATGGGTGAAAGTGGTGAAAATGATGATGAATGGGTCAAAAATTTTAGAGAACTATTGGATAGGAATGAAATTCATTGGACATTTTGGCCATATAAGAAAATGGATAATACACGTGGACCAATGAATTTTGACAAACCAATTGGTTATGATGAGTTTACGAAATATGCAGAGAGTGATAGAAGATCATTTAAAAAAATACGGGCACTGAAAGATAGCATTAATGGAATAAGACCCGAAGAAATAGTAGCTGTCTTAAATCAATTTGTAGAAAATAGCAAGTTTGAAAATTGTTATCCAAATAAAGGATATTGTAAAGCATTAGGGTTAGATTACTAGAATTTTTTCTTAAAAATACGACACAAAAATACTTAAAATAGTTTCTGTAGCGCTCATTAACTATTTTAATATTAATACTAAGTTTATTTGTGAAACTATGATTCTGATTAATACATTATTTTAAAATTAATGCAAAAAAATTGAGCTTCCAGCTAAATACAAAACAATAAATTCTAAGATATGACAGCAATTAAAAGTGATAAAACTTATAAGACTGGGTATTTGGATGTGTCAGATGGACACTCCTTGTATTACGAATTGTATGGGAACCCCAATGGTATTCCGGTATTGTTTCTTCATGGAGGTCCTGGAGCAGGGTTTTCAGAAAAAGATAAACAATTCTTTGATGAAAGTGTCTATAATGTAATTTTCTTCGACCAGCGAGGAGCATCCAGAAGTAAGCCCTTTGGTTCTATTGAGAATAATACAACTCAGGATCTAGTTTCTGATATTAATAAAATACTGGATTCTTTGCGGTTTGACAAGGTTTTTGTTTTTGGCGGTTCCTGGGGAAGTTCACTTGCATTGGTTTATGCCATTCATCATCCTGAGCGTGTAAAGGGGTTAATCATTAGGGGAATATGGCTGGCTAATAAGTATGGACTGGATCATTATATGAATGGAGGTATTGTGGAGTTTTTTCCTGATGTATGGGAGAGGTTTGCTAAACTTGTTCCGGAAGGAAAAAAACCAGTCGATTATTACTTAGATAGAATGTTATCTGATGATAAAGAAATTAGCGATAAATATGCTTATGAATGGGCCTATTATGAAATGTCATTTTACACAATAAATAAAATGGAAGATCCTGCTGAAATACTAAAGACCTTTTCATATAAATCGATGGCAATTCTTGAAGCATACTATATAAAGAATAACTGTTTTAGTCATGAAGATTTTATAATGAATAATATTGATAAAATCACAAATATCAAAGTATCTATTATACAAGGCAGGTATGATTTTATTTGCCCGCCTGCAATGGCATTTAGATTGCATGCCAGTTTAAATAATTCCAGATTGAACATTACTAATGCAGGACATGCTTCCACTGACCATGATACCAAAGAAACCTTAATTAGTGAGCTTAGGAGAATTACAAGTTAAACCTAAGACAAATAATTAAATTTCTAAACTAATAATAAATTCAACGATATGAAAAACATATGGGTACATGAAAGAACTTTGATAATTGCCGCAGTTATGTTATTACTCTCCATACTTTTGATGGTAGTAATTATACCAGGAGTTTATTATAACTCAATACCAAATCAAACTAATGCCGGGGCTGTTATAGGAATATCATTAGCAATTTTTTTTAGACTTCTAATATTTATTTGGTACATTTCAATAATTAAAAAAATTAGGCGCGATAGTAAAATAAGAAAAGCTGTATACATATCAATAGGGGTTTTTCTGATTATATTTGGACTTATATATTCTGATGGTGCTTTTGCCTTCCTAAATAATAAGAATATACTTTATGTATCTTTTTTAATGTTTATAAGTGTTTTTTGCGACTTAATTGCCTCCATACTAACTTTTGTAGCTTTAATTTTGAGTCGTAAAATTTAAATTGATCGGATTAAATAAATTTAGAACTTTTTATAAAAAAGAAATTATTAATTCAATTTGACCTGTTTCAATAATTTCATAATTAGTGTGTTTTACTAACTTTGCAATGCTTTGAATGGCAATAGCATCTAATTATTGAATAAATTTTAAAACATGAAACATAACATCCTGTTAATAATACCTTTAGCAATAATAACAATAACATCTTGTATTAACTCTGATATGCAAAAAAATAATAGTAGTAATTCAGAAGAAAAGAACTCTTTAAAAGAGAAAGAAAAGAACACTTACGATCCTGGAGTACAATGGAAATTAGTCTGGTCAGATGAATTTGATAATGCTACAATTGATACAAATAATTGGAATTTTCAAGTATTGAATGCCGGTCATTTTAATGAAGAATGGCAGCGCTATACCAATAGTAGTGAAAACGCCTATATAGATAATAATTGTTTGGTTATTAAAGCAATACACGAAAGTGATACTCATGGAATCGACCAGTACACATCTGCTCGTTTAAATACAGCCAATAAGCAATCCTGGAAATATGGAAAGATAGTAGCAAGTATTAAACTTCCGGAGGGAGAAGGTATATGGCCTGCCTTTTGGATGCTTGGTGCAAATATTGATGAAACTGGTGGTGACACACCCTGGCCACAATCTGGCGAAGTGGATATTTTGGAATTATATGGCTCTAAAAATGATTCTGTAATTGAAGCTAACTTACATTATGCTGACAGTTCAGGTTCACATGCCATGATGGGTGTTGTTCCGTTCAAATTAAAGAACTCTAAGTTTGCTGACTCATTCCATGTTTTTGGAATAGAGTGGGATACGGAAAATATAAAATGGTTTGTTGATGGTAATGAATTCGCGTCAACTTCTATTTCATCACAAGATAAATCAGAGTTTCATAAAGAATTCTACATATTGCTAAATATTGCTGTTGGAGGAGCACATGCAGGCCGTCCTGATGCTAGCACTAAATTCCCTCAATACATGTATGTCGATTGGGTTAGAGTGTATCAGAAATAATATTACTTCCTATAAGTATAAAAATCTGATCATACAGCATGTTTACATTAGGATTTCTTAAACTTTGTCCAAAATGTTAATTGTGGAGTGTAAATTAAGATAAAATGCTGAGACAATCTTTTACAAATGAGAGAACGTATTAAAAGTATTGTAATGTCTATTATCACAACCGATGAAAAAGTTGGTGAGACATCAGGAGGTAGCGGGCATTTGGCCGATAAAAGTTTAAAAATAGACAAACTTGATATCAAGGAAGTAGAAAAAGGATATATTGTAAATGTTGAGTATTCAGTATACATTAGTACTGAATTCACATATGAACCTGATAATCCTCCTTACCATTATACAAAACATAAAGAAATCAATCTGACAAAAGATTTATCAGTTCATTAATAAAATAAATAGACGTTTTAAGTAATTTGATTATAAAGAGATTATTAGAAAGATAATCAGATAGTTTAGAGACTTAATATAAATTTATATGAGTGGATAAGCTAAAAATAAATTTTGATAAAAAATAACAAAAGTGACTTTAGTATATTAATTTAAGGTAAAATCAACGATATTTGTCATAAATTAATAACAGAAAAAACATTTAAATAATGAAACGATTAATTTACTTCACTGTTTTATTTAGTTTAACAAGTATATTTATTTTATCCTGCAAAGATGATGTAGTTGATCCTAATGAAGAAATAAATATACCCGAGGGTTACTCTCTGGCTTGGTCTGATGAGTTTAATAATTCTACCATAAATATGGAGAATTGGCAGTTTGAAAC
>PKTD01000117.1 GCA_002869315.1 Marinilabiliales bacterium
CACGTATTTATTTTTTTGTCGGCAATAATTTTGTTTGTTAGTGTTTTAACTTATATTATTCCTTCTGGTGCATATGAGAGAACAACAAAAAAATACAATCATATTGAACAAACAGTTATTGTACCGGGTAGCTATAAAGAAATACCTAAACATTTTTCTTTAAAGGGTTTTATATTGGGGGCTGATGTTGAAGGATATGCCAGTCCGACTAGTTTATTGGGATTGTTCTCGTCTATACCTAAAGGTCTTAATCAGGCTGCCTCCCTGATTTTTTTTATCTTTATTATTGGTGCAGTTTTTAACTTAATTCAACATACTGGGACAGTAAATGTTTTTGTATATAAATTACTCAATAGATTCAGAAATTCACCCACACTTCTAACGTTTATATTATTTTCAGCTTTTGCTTTTGCGGCTACATTTTTAGGAATGGGTGCCGAATTTATTCCCCTTATACCAATACTTTTAATACTCTCAAAAGAGATGGGTTATGATCGCATATTTGGGGTTTCATTACTATTACTTCCACAAGGGATAGGCTGGTCAACGGCGATTACAAATCCTTTTACAGTTCAAATAGCTCAGCAAATTGCAGAACTGCCAATTGGAAGTGGTATAGGGCTGAGAATAATAATGTTTTTAATTTGTTTTAGTATTGCTTTTTCTTTTTTAATGCTATATGGGAAAAGAGTGAGAAAAGATCCTTCAAAATCTTTAATGCCCGATGATGAGTTTGTTGTAAATCATGACTTTGACCCTATAGGAATGAAACTTACAAGAAGACATATTTTAATTGCACTTACGGCATTAGTATTATTTGCTTTAATTCTTTATGCGGTTCAAACAATGGGATGGGGCTTAATAGAAATGACTGGAGGGTTCTTTACAGTAGGTTTGATAACAATCATAATAAGTGGCATGTCAGGAGATGAGGCGATGGAAGCCTTTATCGATGGTCTAAAAATCATGATAGTGCCGGCACTCATTGTTGGCTTTGCAAGAGGTATACAGGTAGTAATGCATGAGAGTCAGATTGTAGATACTGTTTTGTTTCATGCTTCAACTATGCTCCAGCAAATGCCAAAAATGTTAGCTGTTGAAGGGATGTATTTTTTCCAGACATTATTAAATTTCTTCATCCCTTCCGCCTCAGGGCAAGCTATGGTTTCAATGCCTTTAATGGTTCCGCTTTCCGACCTATTAGGTATAAGCAGACAGACTGCTGTTCTGGCTTTTACTTCCGGAGATGGATTCTCAAATATGATAATTCCAACAAATGGCGTATTAATGGCTATATTGGGAATTGCTGTGGTTCCTTTTGAAAAATGGTTCAAATTTGCTTTTCCTCTTTTTATAATACTATCAATTGTTGCCGCTATATTTTTGGGGATCGCTATTTTTATCAATTATTAAACATGAAAAATCATTCTTTGTGAAATTAACCCAATCATAATTTAAGGATCTTGATAAAATAATTTATTAGTTGCATATGCAACATACTAACAAAGTTTTATCTTTGCATTCTTTTTGAAATAAAAGTAATGGAAAATACTAAAGATTTTGTTTATCCCTGGATAGGTAAAACTTCCAAAATGATAGATCATTTTCATAGTAAGAAGTTTAAGGAAAATGGTTATGATCTTACCAAAGAGCAATGGATAATGTTAAAGGTTATTTCCGAGAATAATGGAGTTTCTCAAAATGAAATAGCATGCCTTACAAACAGAGATAAAACAACATTAACAAGGCTTGTAACTACTATGGAAAAAAAGAATTACATAGCTCGTATCCCTTCAAATATAGATAAAAGAGTTAACCTTATTTATCTCACTACTCATGGTGAGAAAATTTTAAATGAAACAAAATTAATTGTAAAAGACCTCATGGATAAGTTAAATTCAGGTATTACAAAACAGGAAGAAAAGGCTGTTATTGAGGTTATGAAAAAAATACAAAATAATATTGAATTAACTAATGGTTGCTAATGCAACTAAATAATATATCCTTATGAGAAAATTAATTTCAATTTTTATTGCTTTAGTAATGATAGCATTAGCAATTTTTATTGCCATAATGCTTATAAATAGAAAGAAACCGCAAATGACTGCTTTAAAAAAGAGTATGCCACTTGCTTATACTGAAATTGTAAAAAACAAAGACATGCCTGTTACAATTCCTGCCAGTGGCAGTTTGGTGGCAAAAAATAAAATTCAGTTGTTCTCTGAGGTACAGGGTGTTTTTGAAGAATCTGACAAAGATTTTCGAGCCGGTGAGAAATTTGCCAAAGGGGATTTGATTTACAAACTAAATAGCGATGAATTTTACACTAATCTACTGGCGCAGAAAAGTAGTTTCCAAAATTTAATAGTATCTATAATGCCTGATATTAAACTCGACTTTCCGGATTCATTTGACAACTGGGAAAACTATATTAATGAATTTGATATTACAAAGCCTTTAAGCGATTTGCCTAAACCATTGACTGACAAGGAAAAAAGGTTTATTGCGGCAAAAAATATTTATACAAATTTTTATACCATTAAAAATTTGGAAATAAAATTAGATAAGTATACCATATATGCTCCTTTCGATGGTGTGCTTACAATTGCTAATGTTAATCCGGGAACACTAGTAAGACCTGGTCAATCGATGGGTGAGTTTGTTGATACAGGTGTTTATGAAATGGAAGTTTCTATAAACAGCGCACTTGCTTCAAAAATTGAAGTTGGAGATGATGTTTTAGTCCAAAATCTAGAAAAAGTCGAAGAAGAGTTTCATGGGAAGATAATTCGAAAAAATGCTAAAGTAGATCTCGGTTCTCAAACAGTAAATATATATATTGAACTGAGAAATAATAATTTAAAAGAAGGTATGTATTTGAGAGCCTTGCTAAAATCGAAAGTGCTTAAAAATATTTATCAAATACCGCGAAATTTGTTGGTTAACCAAAATGAGGTTTATACTGTTAATGATAGTGTTTTACAACTTCAATCTGTTGAATTGGTTTATCAAAATGCTCAATCTGTTATAGTTAGAGGTCTTGAAGATGGTCAGACTATTTTATCAAAACCTGTTCCAAAGGCATTTGAAGGTTTGAAAGTAAGTGTTTCTAATTAAAAAACTATCAGATAGTAATGAAGAAATTAATAAGTTATTTTATAAAATATCCGGTAGCAGTAAATGTCCTGATTATTGCCTTTCTGGTATTTGGGGTGGTAGGTGCAATGAATATGAAATCATCCTTCTTTCCACTTACAGAATCCAGAATAATTACCATCCAACTTAATTATCCTGGAGCCTCACCATTGGAAATGGAAGAAGGCGTTGTTCTTAAGATAGAGAATAACATTAAGGGGCTTGTAGGTATCGACAGATTTACGTCAATATCGGTTGAAAATTCTGCTGTTATTACTGTAGAAGTTATAAAAGGTTATGATGTTGATGTAGCACTTGCAAATGTAAAAAATGCAGTTGATAAGGTACCTTCATTCCCGTCAGGTATGGAACCTCCTGTAGTTGCAAAGCAAGAGGGTCTGCAGGAAGTAGTTTCATTTGTGGTAAGTGGAAAAGGAATTCCTCTAACTTCTCTAAAAGCAACTGCCCGTGAAATAGAAACTGAACTAAGATCAATAAGCGGTATATCCCAGGTAGAACTGTCAGGTTTTCCGCTGGAGGAAATTGAAGTTGCTGTAAATGAAGAAAAACTACGTGCTTACGACCTCTCTTTTGCCGAAATTGCTAATGCCGTTGCTAGAGAAAACCTTTTGATAACAGGTGGAACAGTAAAAACAGATGAAGAGGAATATTTAATAAGGGCAAGAAACAGGAATTATCATGGTGAAGAACTAAACTTTATTGTTGTAAAAGCCAATTTTCAGGGACGAGTCGTATATTTAAAAGATGTTGCCGTTGTTCGCGACAGGTGGAATGAAATTCCTGATAAATCTTATTATGATGGAGAACTTTCTGTACAAGTGAAAGTGTTATCCACCAATAATGAAGATTTTTTACAGATTGCAGATGATGTTGTAAATTACATTGAAAACTACAATAAAACACACCAACAATTAAGTTTAAGTATTACACGTAATAGTTCAACCTCATTAAACGAACGTACTTTGCTATTGATAAAAAATGCCATATTCGGTATTTTAATAATACTATTTCTGTTATCATTGTTCTTAAAGCCTCGCATTGCTCTATGGGTGGCTTTTGGATTACCAATCTCATTCTTGGGATTTTTTATGATGGCAACTTATTTTGGAATAACCATTAATGTTTTATCACTATTTGGCTTGATATTGGTCATAGGAATTCTGGTTGATGATGGTATCGTAATCGGAGAAAATATTTATCATCATTACGAAAAAGGAAAAAAGCCATTGCAGGCTGCCATAGATGGTGTGATGGAAGTAATAAAGCCGGTAACATCTGCAATCGTTACTACTGTTGTTGCTTTCTCAGCATTTTTCTTCTTAGATGGTAGGGTTGGTGACTTTTTTGGTCAGGTAGCTATGGTCGTTCTAATTACGCTATTACTCTCATTATTGGAAGTGTTAATTATTTTACCTGCCCACTTAGCGCATTCCAGGGCTCTAAAACCCGGACAAAAATCATATGCTTTTAATCGGCGTGCTGATAGTTTTTTATCTTGGGTACGAGATAAATTATATGAACCATATTTAACATTTTTCTTAAAAAACAGGCTATTAGGCATTGCAATCCCATTAACTATATTAATAATTACAATTGGGGCAATGGGTGGCGGAATTATTAGATTTACCTTTTTTCCTGCCATCGCCAGCGACAGGGTTGAAATAACATTAAACATGCCACAGGGCACCAGTGAGCAAATAACTACGCAAACCATAGAGCGTATTGAAAATGCTGTAAAGCTTGTTAATGAAGAGTTCACTAAAAAGCAAACCGATAATCTTGAAGTAATTGAAAATGTTATTCGTAATATAGGACCTGGTTCAGCAAATGCCTCTTTAACCATAAACCTTCTTCCTGGAGAAAGTAGAGATTTTAGTTCCGATGTAATTGCCAATGCAATACAAAAACAAGTGGGGGAAATTCCGGAAGCAGAAAACCTAAACTATGGTTCCGGGACTCATTTCGGTGGCCGACCGGTTTCAGTTTCCATAATAGGTGAAAATATCTCAGAACTTAAGGCTGCCAAATTAGAACTTCGAGAAGTCATGATGGAGAACCCTAAGCTTAAGAACGTAACCGATGATGATCCCCAGGGAATAAAGGAAATAAGAATTAAACTAAAGGAAAAAGCCCTTATGCTTGGGCTTAGTCTTAATGATGTAATGGGACAGGTTAGAAGTGCATTTTTTGGCTTACAGGCCCAGCGGTTTCAGCGTGGCCAGGATGAGATAAAAGTGTGGGTGCGTTACGAAAGAGAATCTAGATCTTCCATAAGTAATTTGTTTAATATGAGAATATTAACTCCTACTGGAGCAAGAGTTCCTCTTAGTGAAATTGCATATTATGATATTCAAAGAGGGGAAATATCAATTAATCATATCGATGGTAAACGTCAGATAAAAGTGGAAGCCGATATGATAAACAGTAAGGAAAGTGCTAGCGATGCAATTGCTGAAATAAGAGAAAATATTTTCCCTAAAATACAAGCCAAATATCCCAGTGTATCGGCAATGTATGAGGGACAAAACAGGGAGGCTGCAAAAACTGGAAAATCTGCTCGTATGGTAGTACCTATTATTCTATTCCTCATTTACGCAATTATAGCATTTACATTTAGATCATATGAACAGCCAATACTGCTTTTAATGATGATCCCATTTAGTTTAATAGGTGTGGCTTGGGGACACTGGATACATGGCCTGCCTGTTAATATGCTTTCCTTTCTTGGAATTATTGCGCTAATAGGTATTGTGGTTAATGACGGACTGGTTCTTATTGAAAAGTTTAATGCAAACCTGAGAAGAGGATTGAAGTTTAACGATGCAATTATAGAAGCAGGAAAATCTCGTTTCAGACCTATTTTGCTTACTTCTGTTACTACCGTTGCAGGATTGGCACCGCTTATATTTGAAACCAGTCGCCAGGCACAATTTCTAATCCCTATGGCCATTTCTGTTGCTTATGGAATAATAATAGCAACCTTCCTGACCCTATTGATGTTGCCTTTATTATTGTCGGTGGGCAATTCATTACGAACAAATATTGCATGGTTGATTACAGGTACAAAACCTGAAAAAGAAGAGGTTGAAAGAACAATTAAAGAATTAAAAGCTGCTGAAAATGAATAGAATATTAATGATAACACTTTTGCTTTGGGTATCTATCAATGCTCAGACTCAGGAACTTTTAAAATTGGGTGATGCAGTTAAAATACTCATGGAAAATGCCTATGATATTAAGGTTGCTGAAAATAATAATAAGATTGCCATTAATAATACCAGCCTTTATGCAAATGGATACTTGCCGCAATTGTCTGGACAGTCGGGGGTTACATACAAATATCAAGACATAAAAACTGAAAATAATGATGGCACAACCACTGAGAATAAAGGCTCAAATACCATGAATTATAATGCTTCAATAGCATTAAATTATACTTTGTTTGATGGAATGTACAGATCTTATAACTTCGAGAAATCCAAGGAATTATTGAATTTGTCAAAATTGCAGGTTAGGCAAGTAATAGAAAAATCTATGCTGGACTTATTCCTTGCATACTATAATGTTGCTAACCTGACTGAGTCTGTTCAAAGTTTGCAGGAAACTTTAGATATTTCTAAAATAAGATTGTTGCGAGTAAAATATGGTGTTGACTATGGCAGAAATACAAGATTAGATTTATTAAATGCCGAAGTTGATGTGAATAACGACAGTATCAATTTATTGAACAGTCGACAGAATTTAGCAAATGCCAAACGCAATTTGAACGTTCTTATGGGCAGAGAGGTGAGTTTGGAATTTACTATAGACACTTTATTGAACTACGAAGCATTATTAGGCTTGGATGTTTTATTACAAAGGGCAAAAGAAGAAAATATACGTTTGCTTACGGCACAGAAAAATGTTGATTTGGCTGACTACGAAATCAAATTGTTAAAGACTAACTATGTGCCTACACTTGGTTTAAGAGGTGCCTATGTATTTAATCAAACACACAATAGTGAGTTTGCCTTTATTGAAGATCAAAGGATATTGGGGCCCCAGGCAGAGTTGAGTTTGTCCTGGAGTATTTTCGATGGGGGTAGGACTCATGTTGGTATACAAAATGCAAAAATTGCCGAAGAAACTTCAATGGTTCAACAAGAACAAATGCAAAAACAGGTTGAAAGAGATGTGATAAATGCATATACTACTTATAAAAATTCATTATTTGTGCTGGAAGCAGAAAAAGAAAATCTTAATACCAATAAAAGAAATTTTAATCGTTCTGCAGAGCAATATCAACTTGGGCAGTTAACATCGATAGAGTTTCGACAGGCACAACTGAATCTGCTTAGAGCCGAGACCTCTCACAATCAGGCAAAATATCAGGCTAAAATTTATGAATTGTCGCTTTTTAAACTAACAGGTGATTTAATGAATATGAGATTTTAATTTATGAAAGTACTTTTAACCGGAGCTACCGGATATATAGGGAAGAGATTATTACCCGTTTTAGTTGAGAAGGGTTATAAGGTAATTTGTTGTGTAAGAGATGCTAACAAGTTTAATCCTGCAGAATCACTCAGAAATAAAATTGAGGTAATTGAGAATGACCTTAGCAGGAAGGAAACTTTAAGCAATATTCCACAGGATATAGATTTTGCTTATTATTTGGTACATTCTATGTCAACCACAAAAAATTATGATGAACTGGAGAAACAGTCTGCCATAAATTTTAGAGAAGTTTTAAATGAAACAAATGTCAAACAAGTAATTTATTTAAGTGGCATTGTAAATTCTCAAACATTATCAAAGCATCTGAACTCCAGAAAGAATGTGGAATTAGAGTTGAGTTTAGGAAAATACTCTTTAACAACTGTTAGAGCAGGAATAATTATTGGCTCAGGAAGTGCATCTTTTGAAATAATACGCGATTTGGTAGAAAAATTGCCGGTAATGATTACACCTAAATGGTTGAAAACAAAATGCCAACCAATTGGAATTTCTGATGTAATAAAGATATTAACTGGAATACTAAATAATGATAATACTTTCAATAAAAGTTATGATATTGCAGGTGATGAAATACTAACCTATAAAGAAATGTTATTGGAGTTTGCTTCTGTAAGAGGATTAAGACGCTATATCTGGACGGTGCCTGTAATGACCCCTAAATTATCTTCCTATTGGTTATATTTTGTTACATCTACCTCCTATAAACTAGCTGTTTCACTCGTAGATAGTATGAAAATAGAGGTTGTTGCAAAAGACAATAAAATTAAAGAGTTACTGGGGTTGAAAACAATTTCATACAAAGATTCTATAGCAAGAGCATTCGAAAAAATAGAACAAAATGAAATTGTTTCAAGCTGGAAGGATTCTACCATAAGTGGGATACTCGATTATAAGATTTCAGAGTATTTGCAAGTTCCAAAATTCGGATGTTTTAAAGATATTCGAAAAAGAAAAATCACTAATTATAATGAATGCATTAATAAAATATGGAGTATAGGTGGTGAAACAGGATGGTATTATGCTAATTGGCTGTGGAAATTCAGGGGCTTTTTAGACAAATTTATTGGTGGTGTGGGTCTCAGAAGAGGCAGGACTAATATTTCTAATATAGAAGCTGGCGATACCCTTGATTTTTGGAGTGTATTATATGCAAACAAAGATGAAGGACGATTGCTATTATTTGCTGAGATGAAACTTCCTGGAGAAGCATGGTTGGAATTTCAAACAAAAGATAATGTTCTAACGCAAACAGCTACTTTTCGTCCAAAAGGACTAATGGGAAGACTCTATTGGGCTCTTGTGTTCCCATTCCATGGTATAATATTTAAGGGGATGATAAGGCGGCTTGCTTCCTAAGCATCCTTTTATGCAATTTTGTTAGCACTGTAAAATCGGTTTACATTTTTGTTTAAAGTCCATTAGATTCTTTAATATTGTATAAGATTTAAGAACATTAAAAATTAATGGAAAAAATGACAGCCCCCGATAAAAATGCAAAATATCCGCTTGAAAACTATAAAAACCTATGTTTCTTAAATAACATTATTAAGAACCCTAATATCATTGTTGGCGACTATACTTACTATGATGATTTTGAAGATGTTAAAAACTTCGAGAAGAACGTAAAATATCATTTCGAATTCACTGGCGACAAACTTATAATAGGCAAATTTTGCATGATAGCATCAGGAGTGAGTTTTATAATGAATGGTGCCAATCACCTTACAAATAGTCTATCAGCATACCCGTTTGCAATATTTGGAAACGGATGGGATAACGCAATGGAAGGGAAAGCCTATCCCTTAAAGGGAGATACCATAATAGGAAATGATGTATGGGTTGGTCATAATGCCACAATTATGGCGGGAGTTAAAATAGGTGATGGAGCAATTATTGCTGCCAATTCTACTGTTGTTAAAGATGTGGATCCATATAATATTGTAGGTGGTAATCCTGCTAAAGCAATTAAAAAACGATTTTCTCAATCTACTATTGATAAACTTTTAAAACTGCGTTGGTGGGACTGGGATATTGAAAAGATTACTGATAATGTTCAGTATTTAACTGGCGAAGACATTGATAAATTAGATTAATATCATTTGCAGCTTCTTTTTTCAAATAAATTGCCTTTATATAAACAATTCCAGTAAACTAAAATTAATTTAACACCAACTTTTTCATCTTGAAAATCTGGAATAATTTAATCTTTTGGGTAAAAATATTCCTGTTGAACAGATAAAATTCTTGGAAAGCAAGGGTGTAATTTTAACAGTTTAATTTTGGAATTTTTCAATTTTGGATTATGAAACAGTTTTTAAAATCCCTTATAATTACAATTAAATCAATATCTTTGATTTCAATAATTCAATAATTTTTGAAAATGGCTATAATTACAAAACTTTTTAGTAAAAGATTGCTTATTTCAACTTGTATAATTTTTTTAATTTTTGGAGTTTCATTTGGGCAATCTGAAAACAAAGTCCTCAACGATTCCATTGTTGATGAAATTAAATCCATTAAAGCGGCCGATATTACTGTTGAATCGGGAGAACAAATTAAGCGCTTACAGAAACTAGCTGAAAACACGGTTACCAAAGAAGAAATAGAGTCCTTTAAAATGCAAAATGACTCTCTTATAAATCTTTTAGATAGTTTAATTGTAGTGGATAATATTGTTAATCTTAAGGATCAAACCACAAGATATTTATCTAATAGGATAACGTTTTGGCAAAAGTTTTCTAACTATTATCAAAGTTTTAATAGTGATATTACTGATGAAGTTAAACTAATAGATAATTCTAAAAAACGACTTGAGAAAGATATAGTTCGTTGGAAAAAAACAAACACACAAATTAAGTCACAGGATGTTAACTCAGGCTTAATTCCCAGATTAGAAAGGGTGTTAGGGATTTTGGACTCCACTAAACGAGACCTTAATGAAAAAAGTGACAATTTACTTGTAATTCTCAATCAGGCTACGCAAGGAAATTTTCAAATACAATCACATCTAAAATCAATTGATGACGTATTATCTGAGAATAATAAGCAAATATTTGTTCAAAATGAGCCTTCATTATTTTCTTCAGAATATTGGAATAAAACCAAAACAAACTTTTTAGAGCCAATACAAACTTTTTATAACACAGAGGTGCTTGATGGCATTGGTTTTTTTTCAGATAGATTATTAGAAGTTAGCATTCAAATTTTATTAATTATTGTTTTATTTATAATTTTCAATGCCATAAGCAAAAACCTGAGAAGGGTTGATTATGAAAGTCATTCAACATATAGAAAATTCTTAGTAAAAATAATTGCCAGGAGTTTTAGTGCTTCAATAGTAATTATCGTGTTTTTTTCATCGGTTTTCTTTTCTAACCGTCCTGAGGTAATTAAAGATTTGCAAATTATAATAATATCTATCCCAATAGTACTAATCGCAAAAACCTTTGTTAATTCGAAGTTTTACTTTTATTTGAATATATTTTGGATACTAATATTGTTTAATGTCGTATATGTAATATTTCCACCCGACAACATCTATTATATGATTATCTTAATGTTGTCGGCTCTATTAGAGTTATTTGTTTTATGGAAATTATTCTGGTATTTCTATAAAATTAAAGGACTGATATCATTCATTAATATTTTAAGTGTCACAATAATAATCATCAACTTTGGATTTGCTGTATTTGGTGTTTTTGGATTGCTTTTCGGTTCAACTACTATGGCTGAGTTAGCGCTTAATATGCCTGTTTTTACTGCATATAGTGGCTTGTTGATATTTAGTTCCATGATAATCCTAAATGGGTTAATATCTTTTTTCCTGGAGACAAAGTATGCTAAAAATCTCAATGTAATAGCAGTTTTTGGTGATATAATA
>PKTD01000128.1 GCA_002869315.1 Marinilabiliales bacterium
CGCTTGCTTAATTTACCGTTTCCATCAGGTTTTAACAAAAGCGGAAGATGTGCAAAAACGGGTCTGTCCCATCCAAAAGCATCATAAAGCATAACATGTAAAGGTAGTGATGGTAGCCATTCTTCTCCCCTAATAACATGACTTATTTTCATTAAATGATCATCCACGATATTTGCCAAATGGTAAGTAGGCATCCCATCTGATTTGAAAAGAATTTTATCATCCAGTACTGAAGTATTAACTTCTACCTTACCCCTGATAATGTCATTCATTACAATAGTTTCATTTTCAGGCATTTTAAATCTGATGACAAAATCTTTTCCTGAAGAAATAAGTTTTTCGGTTTCCTGTTCAGAGAGGTTTAAAGAGTTATTTAAGCCCTTTCTTTCTGAAGCATTATAAACGAAAGTCTTTTTCTCTGCCTCATAAGCACTTCTAATTTTAGAAAGTTCTTCAGCAGTATCGAACGCATAATATGCCTTGCCGCTGGCAATTAGTTGTTCAGCATAATCCTTATATAAGTGCTTGCGTTCACTTTGTTTGTAAGGACCGTATTCTCCACCTTTTTCAATACTTTCATCAAATTCAATTCCGCACCAATTAAAGGCTTCGTTAATATATTTTTCGGCACCTTCCACAAAACGCGTTTGGTCCGTATCTTCAATTCTGAGTATCATTTTACCGCCATTTTTTTTGGCGAACAAATAATTATATAGCGCTGTTCTAACACCACCTATATGTAATGGCCCTGTTGGGCTTGGAGCAAATCTTACTCGAATATTTTCCTGACTCATTTATTGATTTATTTTGGGGGGCAAAGATAAGGGAAAATTTTGTGTGATTTCAGGGTCGTTTTCTGCTGTCTTAGCAAGCCGATATGAGTATGTATAGGTATTGTATTTTGTAATTTATTATTACCTAATTCAATACAATATTATTGCGGGGAGGAATGATTAACCCCCTCCTATATTTAAATTTGGTAGGTAATGAGAGAGCAGAGCATATTGACGCTTAACCAATAACTAATAACCAATGCCTAATAACCATAAATTCTCCTAGACTGAAGTTTTGGAGGAAACAAGCCTCCTTCGCTGAAGCCTACGCTTGCGAAGGAACTTCAGCCTAGGAGCACGGATGGTAAAGAAAAAAAGGCAGAACGAAATAAATCGCTCCACCTTTTTACATATTGAGATTTGGAAAATTCTATTTAATAAATCTTTTTACCACTTGTTGATTTCCATCAGATGATAAGATAGTATATACTCCTTTTGGAATGCTCGATATATTTATCCTTTCACTGGTATTATCAATTTGTGTTTCGTAAATTTTTCTTCCTGAAATATCGTTAATTGTAATACTTCTGTTTCCTGCAGTAGGATTTAGAAAATATATATTAATATAATCTGAGGCAGGATTCGGCCCTACTGTAAAGTAGGCAGGAGATTCTGTTTCTTCAACAATAACGCTAATGCCATCCACATATTCCATAGTCCAGTTATCAGGGTCAACCTCGTAAAAGTCCCATACTTCTTCTTCTAAAGGAATAATAAACTCATTAACATTTGCAGTTTGATGTATGGTTATGGTAGTATCTGATCCGCTTAAAAACAGCAATCGGATATCTAACAACATATCAAATAATGGTGTAGTACTTGTTGTAGTTTGTGTACTTGTTATATGTATGCTTTGGTTTGCATCATCCCAATACCATTCGAAACTAAACCTTGGATAACCTTGTCCGTAATACCATTGATCGAAGAACTGATCGAAATCCATTCCGGTTACATCTTCGGCCGTATTTTTAAAATCTTCACCTGTGGCTGTACTATCTGTAAAATCAGTTTGGAAGGTAGACATAACATTAAAAAACAACTCGTCATCTTGTATTTCATGACGTAAAGTATGTAAAATCGCAGCCCCTTTATTATATGATAATTGCCCGTTAAAAATCCTCCACTCATTTCCTGGATATACATCTTCAACAGGTATATAAATACTTCCATTTGAGCCCATTGCGCTATTTTGCTTTGATACAATAAAACTCTCTCCGGAACTCCATCCGTGGATGAACTCTTCAGCCAGATAATTTGAATATGTCGCAAAACCTTCATTAATCCAGATATCACTCCAGGTGGCACAGGTTACATTATCGCCAAACCACATATGACCCAATTCGTGGGCAACCAGCCCGAAACTAAAGCCTCCCATAGTCGACATTGTTTGATGTTCCATACCTCCTCCTAGTTCTGTTAAACAGTGTCCATATTTTTCTTCATGAAATGGGTAAAGGATATATTTATCTGAAAATAATTCTATCATTTCACTTGTCGCATCGATACCATTTTTATAGTAATTCAAGGCGCCTTCTGCATCGTAAATAAAATTTTGAACCAATACTGAATCTCCATCCATCTCTTCAGGATGAGCATATATATTATATTCCTGATAGTCGGATACAGCAAATGAAATCAGATAAAAAGCGATTGGATAATTTGTTTTCCACTCATAGCGGGTATTTCCATCTCCAAGATCAACAACATCAGTCAAAAGACCGTTGGATCCTGCCATATTTGATGAACTGGTAGTTAAAAATATCCATGCCGAGTCAGCCTTATCTTCTAAATCCTGTTTAACAGGAAACCAGTCGCTTGCAGCAAAAGGTTCTGAAAGTGTCCATGTAACTGGAATATTTTCCCAACCGGAAGTTTGATTTGATATTCCACTGAAAAATCCACCTGACTCTGATTCTCCATGATAATATATTTGAGCCATAAAATTTGTTCCACTTTCAATATCTGCTACAGGAACTAATACATTATTGTTCTGTCGAGTGAAATTAGTATACTTCACACCTTGAACAAAAATACTATCAATTAACTGATCCTGAATTAATTCGAAAGCAAACGTATCTATAGTTACCAAAGCATCTGCGTATATGCTTGTGTTTCCTTCAACATAGGTTGACAAATTTGTAACAGTAATATCCAGAAAATAAAATGTTACATCATAATCGTCAAGATAAGGTGTTTGCCAATCGTATAAGGCAAAAGTAGATTTGGTATGCTCGAATTGCTTGGCATGTGAACACTGCATTCCTTCTTCATGCACCGGAGCATATTGAGCAAAAATGCTCGAAGTTAATAGAACAATAATAATGGTAAAAAAATGTTTCATATTCGTTATTTTATTAGTCAAATTTGTTGATGCAAATATATTAGCAATTTCCTTTCTATCTTTGCCGTAATTTTAATTAATACTGACATAAATACTAAATCAATAGTTGTCTGTGAATGAGGATTTTAACATATTACTAACTAAACTAAGGCGTTTTAAGCGGAAGTATTATTTGAACCAACTCCTTAAGGGAATGATTATCAGCCTTCTAATGATTATCAGTCTTTTTATTATAATTGGTGTGTTTGAGTATTTCCTCTGGACCGATTCATTGGTACGTACCATATTTTTTTATTTATTTTCTGTTTTTAGTTTAGTTGTACTTTTTAGATTTGTTTTTATTCCCATAGCAAAACTATTAAGTTTAGGAAAGCAAATATCTTATGATCAGGCAGCTAAAATTATAGGCAGTCATTTTCCTGAAATATCCGATAAGTTACTTAACGCAATTCAACTACAATCTCTGGCTATGGAAATGGATTCTAAATCTGTGGGTTTAATTAGTGCCGGAATTGAACAAAAAACCATCGAACTTAAACCTTTTTCCTTTAGAAAAGCAATTAGTTTTAAATCTAATCTAAAATATCTTAAATGGCTGGTAACACCTTTAATTATAATATTAATAACATTAATTATTAGTCCTGCTTTTGTTACCGATCCTGTTAATAGAATTGTAAACTATAAAGAAAAGTTTAGTAAGCCTCTGCCCTATACTTTTAAACTTTTAAACGACTCCTTAAAAGTAGTTCAAGGCGATAATTTCCAGCTTAATGTTGAGGTAATTGGTGATGAGATTCCTGATCAGCTTTACATAAGCGATGGAAAGTATGAGTATCGTATGCAATCGGACAATGGAAATATCTATTCATATACTTTTAAGAAACTTAAAAATGATTTATATTTTGCTTTGAAAACAGAAGTACTGGAAAGTGATAAATACCTTCTAAAAGTACTTGCACGTCCTGCCATTAGTAATTTTAAGATAGAAATTGATTACCCTGGCTATATTGGAAAGAAAACTGACTTAGTGGAGAATACAGGGGATTTAATTATTCCTGAAGGAAGCAGTTTAAAATGGCAAATTTTTGCCAGGAATTCAAAGGAGCTGAACTTTATTAGCAAGGAAGGTTCAGAGACTTTAAACTCCGAAAATAATGTTTTTGAAATCACTAAAACTCTTGTAAATAATTTTACTTATAGCATTTATTCAAAAAGTCCTGATAATATTTTTTCTGATACAATTTCTTACGCAATAACCACCATCAAAGATGCTAAACCATTGATAGATATTGATAATATTGAGCAAGAGTATCTCTTGAAATACCTTCTGGTTAACGGAACAATCACCGACGATTATGGTTTCAGTAATTTGTTTTTCTATTATAGAAAGGATAAAAGCAAAGAATGGAATAAATTGCCATTGAGTATAAGCACGCAGTATGAAAAGCAAAATTTTAATCATTCTTTTAGTACTGAAGATATTCAATTAAGAGCCGGAGAAGAGTTTGAATATTTTTATGAAATATGGGATAATGATGCTGTTAATGGTTACAAAAATGCCAGATCTGCTGTTATGACGTTTAATATGCCCGATAAGAAGGATCTGGAACAGAAAGTTGATAGTGCCGGGAGTAAACTTAAGGACAGATATGAAAACTCTTTGGAAAGTTTTGAAGAAATAAACAAACAAATTGAGCAAATGCAAGAAAATTTGTTTGAAAAAAAGGAGGCCGACTGGAGTGACAAAAAGAAAATAAAAGATCTACTCAAAAAGGAAAAGGAAATACGTGAAAGTATGTCTGAGTTGAATGACCTAATGAATAAAAGGGAAGAAATAAAAGAATTCCTCAATGAAAATCCTAATCCTGAATTAAGTGAGAAACTAGAGCGACTGGAGGAGCAGATTGAAAAATTAAAAGACACTGACCTACTGGATAAATTGGAGGAACTTTCGAAAAACATAGATGAACTAAATAAAGACCAACTGGAAAACCTTCTGGAAAACATGAAGCAAAATCAGGAAGACTTTATGGATAATCTGGAACAGCAATTAGAGTTTTTTAAGCAAATTGAAATAGAACAGAAATTGAGCGAAATAAGTCAGGAACTTGATGATTTAGCCAAAAAGCAAGACGAACTTAAGGATCAAACAACTGACAAAAAAAATAATGTAAAAGAGCTTGCAGAAAAGCAAGAGCAATTGAATGATGAATTTTCAGAAATTCAGAAAAAGATTAAGGAGGCAGATAGTTTGAATAAAAACTTATCTAAACCATTAGATCTTGATACAGAAGAAAAATTACAAGATGAAACTTCTGAAGCAATGCAAAATGCATCAGAAAGCATGATGTCGGGTAAGAGAAATAAATCGGGAATGAAGCAAACTCAAGCTTCTGAGTCAATGCAGGAATTATCTGATCGAATGCAACAAATGATGCAGTCTGCCATGCAGTCTCGTACTGGTGAAGATGCTGAGCAGTTGGGCAATATGTTAGATAATTTGCTGGATATTAGTTTTGATCTGGAAGCCTTAATGAAAAGAGTAGAAGAAACTTCTGATAACGATCCTTTGTTTAATGATAATATGCGCGAACTTAAATTCATACAGGATGATTATGCAATATTACATGATTCCCTGAAGGCCCTTAGCAAACGTCAAATGATGATTCAACAGTTTGTTGTAAAAGAGTCGGAAAGGATACAGAATTCTATTCAGAAGGCATTGGAGAACATACAGGAAAGAAAATCAAGTGCCACTTCTTCAAATATGCAATATGCCATGATGTCGGCAAATAATCTTGCACTAATGATGGATGAGTCATTGGATCAGATGATGCAAAGTATGAATATGCCGGGCAGTAAGGGCGGATCGGCAAAATGCGCAAATCCAGGAAGTGGCAGTTCACCTGGAATGCAACAATTAATACAAATGCAGCAAGGAATGGGCAAGGGTCTAAAGGAGGCTGGCGGTAGTTCAGGTAAAGGCAAAGAAGGCTCCAAAGGTAAGGATGGAGAAAGTAAAGCCTTAGCCAGATTGGCTGCTCAGCAAAGTGAATTAAGGCGACAAATGAGAGAAATGATGGAGCAAATGGAAGGACAGGGAGGTAACGGAAAGGCTTTGCAAAAGATAATTGATCAGATGGAGCAACAGGAAAATGATATTGTTAATCGTAGAATAACTTCAGAAACAATTGAAAGACAAAAGGAGATAGAAACAAGGCTTCTTCAAGCTGAAAAGGCATTGATTGAAAGGGAAAAAGAAAAGAAAAGAGAATCCCAGGAAGGTCAAAATATAGAAAGAGGAAACCCTACTCCTGATTTTAAGTATAATGAGGTAAAAAACGAGAATACTAATAACGTTATTCAGAGGCATCCAATAAAGCTGGGATCCTCCTATAAGAGAGTTTCAGAGAAGTATTTATTTGAACTCAAAAAAAAGGATGAGAACAAAAATTAGTATTGTAATTATTGAACGAATATTATGGATAAAATATTTTTTAAACCCGGGCAACATTCTACAAAAGAAATAGAAGCCTTTATGGATGGTTTATGTGATAATCTTTTTATCAACGATACTTATTATGGAAATTTAAATATTGCGCTTATTACCATAAGTGATTTGCTTGCTGCCTGTGGACAGAATTCAAGCATCGGCCTAGAATATGGCACTGATCATAAACTACTCTTTATACACATTGATAATATTGATAGTGAGATATATAAACGTTTGAAAACGGATAAATTAGAGGACGACAGGCAAAATGAAATGGAAGTTCTTAAGCATGTTTGCAATTCCATAGATTTTCATAATGATGATTTGATTTTAAGTTTTGATATTGCTGCTGTACATGATAGTATTTTTAAATATCGTTTAAAGCTGATGCAGGAGTATTTTAATAAAGTAAAGGTGAATTCTTAATACTATGATAAATTTTGAGTTTCATAAATTCAAAAGTAGTATTGAATTAGATTTTACTATTGTAAGAAATTGGATTAGTAATTGTATTGAAGAAGAAGGAAAAATCCTTGGAAGCATAAATTATGATTTTCTTAGTGATGAAGAATTGCTGAATATAAACAAGCAATATTTAAATCATGACACCTTGACTGACATAATTACTTTCAATAACTCCAATGATGAAAATGTTATTTTGGCAGATATTTTTATTAGTATCGAAAGGATAATTGAAAATGCAATAAAACATAAGGAGTCAACTTCAAATGAATTATTAAGGGTGTTAATACATGGTGTGCTTCATCTTTGTTCGTATAATGATAAAACCGATGAGCAAAAGATAATAATGAGACAAAAAGAAAACTACTATATAAAGAAATATCGACAAGATGTTTCACGTGAAACTAAATGACAATGTTTGAAGAATATGATGTAATAGTTGTTGGCGCCGGACATTCTGGGTCAGAGGCAGCGGCTGCTGCTGCAAATCTTGGTAGTAAAACGCTGCTAATAACTATGAATATGAACGGAATTGCACAAATGTCGTGTAATCCTGCTATGGGCGGTATAGCCAAAGGACAAATTGTACGAGAGATTGATGCACTGGGTGGATATTCAGGCCTGGTTACTGATAAATCGATGATTCAGTTTCGTATGCTTAATAAATCTAAGGGACCAGCCATGTGGAGCCCTCGTGCTCAAAGCGACCGCATGATGTTTTCTGCTGAATGGAGAACTATGCTGGAACAAACCAAAAACCTCGATTTTTGGCAAGACATGGTTAAATCTGTTATTGTTGAGGATTCAAGAATTAAGGGAGTAGTTACCGGAATGGGCCATAAAATATACTCTAAATCTGTTATACTTACTAACGGCACTTTCCTAAATGGGATTATTCACATTGGGAAAAAACAATTTAAAGGCGGGAGAATGGGTGATAAGCCCTCAGGAGGTTTAACGGAACAATTAGTTAATTTGGGATTTGATTCCGGCCGAATGAAAACAGGTACTCCTGTAAGAGTTGATGGACGAACCATTGACTTTGAAAAAATGGAAGAGCAAAAGGGTGATGAAAACCCTGAGAATTTTTCATTTTTAACAAAAACCAAATTGGAAAAACAAAGAAGTTGCTGGATTACTTATACCTCCCCTATTGTGCACGATACATTAAAATTAGGTTTTAATGATAGCCCTATGTTTGCTGGTCGAATTGATGGTATTGGTCCCAGATATTGCCCCTCAATTGAAGATAAAATTGATCGGTTTTCTGATAAAACACAACATCAGTTGTTTGTGGAGCCTGAAGGCTGGGACACCGTTGAATATTATGTTAATGGATTTTCTTCTTCTTTACCTGACGATATACAGTTTAAAGCATTACGCAAGATAGCAGGCTTTGAAAATGCAAAAATATTCCGGCCCGGATACGCAATAGAATATGACTACTTCCCTCCTACTCAACTAAAATATACTCTTGAAACAAAATTAATCAGTGGTTTATACTTTGCCGGACAAATTAATGGAACCACCGGATACGAAGAGGCAGCCGCCCAGGGCTTGATGGCTGGAATTAATGCTAGTCTTAAGATTGGAAATAGAGATGAGTTTATATTAGGAAGATCAGAATCCTATATAGGAGTCTTAATCGATGATTTAATAACAAAAGGGGTAGATGAGCCCTATCGAATGTTTACGTCCAGGGCGGAACATCGAATTCTTTTAAGACAGGATAATGCTGACGTACGACTTACAAAAAAGTCATTTGAATTAGGCCTTGCATCAGAAAACAGACTCAATTTATTAAATGCAAAAAATGAAAAGATCCATATCCTACGTAATTTTTTAATGAAGGAAAGTATTAGTCCTGATCAAATAAATTCTTTGTTGGAAAAGCAGAAAACCAACCCCTTGAAACAAAAAACAAAACTTGCTACTGTTTTGCTAAGACCTCAAATTTCACTCTGGGACATGATAGGTCAAGTGAAATTTTTAAAAGAGTTTGTGGAATCAAATAATTTGAGTAGGGAGGTTATTGATTCTGTGGAAATCAGTACAAAATACCAAAGGTATATTGAAAAAGAAAATGAGTTCGCAATAAAAATACGTTCCCTTGAAGACTTGTTATTGAAAGATGATTTTGATTATCACTCATTAAAGAGTTTGAGTTCAGAAGCCAGAGAAAAACTAAGTAATATTCGTCCTAAAACTCTAGGACAAGCTTCGCGGATTAGTGGTGTTTCACCTTCAGATATTAATGTTTTGGCTGTTTTTCTAAAGAGATAACGCAAATGTTTCACGTGAAACTTTGATAATTATATGATGGAAATTAATAAATGTCCTATTTGTAATTCAACAGAAATTATTCCTTATTTCAGTACAAGGGATTATTTTTTTACTAATGAAGAATTCAGCATTAGCAAATGCAATAGCTGCAATTTTATATTTACTAATCCTGTTCCTGCTAAAGAGGAAATTGCAAAATATTATAATACGGATAAATATCTTTCACACGACACAAATAGTAATGGACTTTTGGGTAAATTATATAATACGATCCGTGATTTCAATTTGAAGAATAAATATAGTATTATAAAAAAATATATACAGCAAGGAAGTGCTTTGGATATAGGAAGTGGTACTGGTGAGTTTTTAAATTTTCTAAAAAACAAGAATTGGAAAACTCATGGTATTGAACCTGAAAAGAAAGCAAGAGAATTTGCTATCAATAAATACAAGCTGGAAATATTTGATGAGAATAAATTAAACCAATTAAACAAAAACGAATTTGACTTAATAAGTATGTGGCATGTTTTGGAACATGTTTATGAAATAAATGAACGTTTACAAATAATTCATTCGCTTTTAAAAGATGATGGCATATTTATAAATGCATTACCAATGATTGATTCCCCCGATTCTTTAAGATTTGGAAAATACTGGGCAGGCCTGGATGTTCCCAGGCATCTTCATCATTTTTCACACGACACTTTTCAACTGCTGGCTAATAATTGTGGATTTGAATTAATCGACAAATACCCCTTGAAGTTCGACTCATATTATGTAAGTTATTTAAGTCATAAGGCATTAAATAATTCACTAGCTTTAATAAGAGGTTTGGCCGATGGATGTATATCAAATATGAAAGCCGATAGTAAAAGGAACTATTCGAGCATGATTTTTGTACTTAGAAAAAAATAATATTTAGATGAAAGATAGCAACCGGCAATTCGTAATATTGTTGATGGGATTAATATTAGTCCTAGCTGCTCTTTTCATTAATGATTTTGTAGGCCAAAGAAATTCAAATCGGAATTATGTACTGAATAATTTCAATAAAAACCTGAACGTCCAAATTAACTATCTCAATTCAAAATTTGAAGAGTATTTTAATATTCTTGATATGGAGTCAGAAAATCACTGGCCGTTTTTGGAAAGAATTGAACAACATGAAAAAGTTTTCGCATTTGTATATAAACACGATAGTTTACTCTATTGGAACACTTCAAGCGTACATTTTCAACTTAGTTCACTAAAAAACAGGACGGTTTTAATAAACGATGCAAATAGTTGGTATTTAGGAGTTTATGGCCAATTAGGAGATTATCGTATATTACTTGTAGAACCTATAATACAAGATTATATTGTTGATAATCAATTTGTTAAGAAACATGTTAATCCGCGGTTCTCTAACTACCAAAATATCCAAATTTCCAGTGTATTCAGCCCGGAGGCTTATGAAATCGATTTTAATAGCGATAAAAAGTACTATTTAAAGATTAATGAACAGCAAATTAGCGATAAATCCGATTATTTTGGTTTTGTATTGATATGTATTTTATATTTCCTTTTTAGCCTGTTTATAATTTCTTTTATTAAACATGAATATTCAAAACATAGTTTTATTGCAAATTATTATTTGATATTTTCATTTATAATTTCACTGTTCATTTTTTATGTGGATATTCTGATTGGATTTAGTCAGCATTATTTCCCGTACTACCTTCAGCAAAATATTCAAAGATTAAATATCAAATTTGGCCAATTATTTTTGCTGGGAATAATAATATTGGTATTTACAATTTATCTCTACAAGAAAATTATTCTCAACAGCAGCAAATTCAAAGAAAAGAAATTTGGCTTAGATACATATATTAATTCCTTAATAGTAATACTAATATTAAATCTTGTTTTTTGGTTCAGCCGAAAAGTTATACAGTCGAATAATGTAACTGAAATATTTTCATTTTTTGACCTTAGCACTGGTATTGTTGTTTCTGTATGGATATCCATCAGCGGAATGATTGTTTATGCGGCCTTACGTA
>PKTD01000155.1 GCA_002869315.1 Marinilabiliales bacterium
AAAATATTCTACCCTTCTGTTTATTTAGCAGGAGGGTTTTTTTTGTCTGCTTAATTTGTAGATTCTCTTCTCTAAAACTAATAATTGATAAATTTGCATATGAAAAAGACTATTTTCCTTCTATTATTAATGCTAATAACTTATGTAGGCTTCTCTCAAACCTTTCATAAAAACTGGACGCCACAGTTTTCGTCATTTATGACTGATCCTCCTGATGTTTATAATGATTATTTCGCAGGTGCAGGAGCCTGTATGATGTGTCATAATGCTATGACCGACAATCAGGGCAATTCAATAGCCATTGTAAACGATTGGCGTTCTACTATGATGGCAAATGCTGCAAAAGATCCTTTCTGGCAGGCAAAAGTGTCGCATGAGGTTTTGGTAAATCCCAACCTAAAAGAAGAGATTGAAACTGTTTGTACCCGTTGCCACGCTCCCATGGGTAATATTAATGCAATTAATAACGGTGCTGAGCATTACAGCCTTTTAGAGGTTCAGAATGATCCCATTGCTCTCGACGGGGTTTCTTGCACAGTATGTCATCAAATAACTCCTGAATCTTTGGGAAATTATTCCGGCAGTTTCCTGGTAAGCAACAATAAAACTATTTATGGACCTTATACCAACCCGTTTGAAAATCCTATGATTAATCATACTGGTTTTACACCAACTTATAGCGAGCATATTAAAGATAGCAGATTATGTGGATCGTGCCATACCTTAATTACTAATCCGGTAGACCTGGACGGAGTGCCAACGGGCGGTGAATTTGTTGAACAGTCGCCTTTGCAGGAATGGCAAAATTCCATCTATCATGAAACAGAAACCGAGTGTTTCACATGTCATGTTCCTGAAATTGAAGATGTTGTGGTCATAAGCACCATGCCTCCAAACCTTACAGGAAGAAGCCCCTTTGGTAAGCATCACTTTGTGGGCGGAAATGTATTTATGCTTAAAATGCTAAAAAATAATATTGATGAATTGGGAATAACTGCCAATGAAATACAATTCGACAGCACCATAAGCAGAACTATTTCGAACCTTCAGTTGAAAACTCTGGGATTGGCATTAAATGAAATCGAACGCACCGAAGATACATTATATCTGGCACTAACACTATCCAATATGGCGGGACACAAACTTCCAACTGCCTATCCCAGCAGAAGGGTTTTTGTTGAACTTTATTCTATTGACGAAAATGGTGACACAATTTTTCATAGTGGAAAATTTGATGGAAATTCGAATCTGATTTCAGAAGATTACCCATATGAACAACATCACAAAATAATAAATAGTGAGAATCAGGTTCAGATTTATGAAATGGTAATGGGCGATATTAATGGTGATTATACAACAGTACTGGAAAGAGCAGCCTCTCATTTAAAAGACAATCGAATACCTCCTGTAGGGTTTACCACATCACATTTTAGTTATGACACAACACAAATTGTAGGTTTGGCATTAAACGATGAAAACTTTAACTATGAAAATAATACTGAAGGTAGTGGAAGTGATAAATTGTTTTATAATATCCCAATATCTGGCAGTCAACAACAAATTGAAATTAAAGCTAATGTATACTATCAAACAGTAAATGATAAATGGCTGGAAGAAATGTTTTCTTATTCTTCAGTTGAAATAGATCGCTTTAAAAACATGTATGAAAATGCTGATAAAAATCCTGTTTTGCTTAAATCTGCAGAAATTATAAGCAATTACGTTGGTTTAAATTATAAACAAGATTCAGACATTTTATGCTATCCCAATCCCACACAAGGAGAGATTACAATTAGTGGGTTCAATTGTGTTGAAAGCTTCAGTATTTTCTCATCCAGCGGCAAACTAATTAAACATGAGGTGCTTAGTGAAACATCAATGGGTTTCAAAAAACTTTTTATTTCACATATCAAAGGAATTTATTACATCGTTTTTCAAAGTAAAGGTTCGAAATTCACCAAAAAAATTGTGCTTATGTAGGTTCACAAGTTATATTTTCATCTAAAAAATACCTCCTACAATAATTTTAATTTCAATAACAGAGCCGGGTCCGCCAATCGACCAAAAATAGTTTTCTACATAAACTTTTCCATAATTATCAGACCATTGTTCTCTGGGAACATTCGCTGGTAAATATTGAAATGAAGCTGATCCGCCCATTATAATATTCCTTGTTTTATGGAGTACAAAAGTATAGCCCATACCACAAGCAAAACCATAAGTCCATACCTTTTCACTAAAATGTGCACCCCTTCTGTTGTCAGCCTTTGAACCATAATACAAATCATAAAAATCGAAATAACCAACTATTACTTTAGTTTCAATAAACACCTGATTCTTCATATTTCTATTCACATAATAGCGATAAATAGGTGCTAGTTTAAAACCCGTGAATTTAGAATCAGATACCATAAAAGCATATAATTTACCATTAAAATAATAAGAGGTTTGCAAGCCAATAGAATGCCTGTTTTTTATAAAATGATGATATCTTATCCCTACAGAGCCTGAAATTAATTCGTTTGGAGTAATTTCAATTAAATGTTTATATGATTTCCATAATGTGTCTTCTTGACTTAAGTTGATTTTTTTTAATTTAATACTAAAACTTTCTCTTTTTTTATTGGGCTTTAGTTTAACTATTCTGCTTTCAAAATCAAGGCTTGAAATATTTATATAAGATGTGCTTTTAGGAATTACACAAAATATTTCCCCATTGATATTAGAATAGCCAATTTTTTGCCCCTCAGGTATTTTAGCAACTGCATCCTTAAGGGGTTTGAAACTATTACCATCAATTACAATAGCTGTAAGTAATTTGTTTTTTTCATTTGAAATATTGAAAACTGTATCAATTTCATACTTACGGTTTATCATATAATATGATTGGAACTTTAATTTATCAGAATTCTTTAATTCTATAAATTTAGTATGATAGTCGGGGTGGAAAAGCCTAACTGTTTTATTAGAATCCAGATTAAGTCGCAAATGAAAACTTCCTGATGTGGATGAAATATCAAGTATTTCACCTGGCACACATGAAAAAACAACACCGCTTATTCTTTTATCTGTATTGTAGTCGTATACATGACCCCTTATATTTATTTCTTGAGCAATTAAAAAACAGGAATATAGAAGACTAATAATAATAATTATGGGCTTTTTCATCTTGTAAATTTAGAAATTTTTTGATCTTGTTTTATACATAATTTCCTAAATAAGTATCTTTGTTCAAAAGCCAAAACTTATGAAAAGAGTCTTCATTATTATCCTTTCAATACTAATTTCAGTTACAATATATTCTCAACAACATTATGTAGATTTTGTTAACCCATTGGTAGGAACAAAAAATATGGGGCATACTTTCCCTGGTGCGTGTGTTCCATTTGGAATGGTTCAACTGAGTCCGGAAACTGAAACAGAGCCTTATGAAAAAGATGGCAAGTATAACCCATTAGCATACAGATATTGTTCGGGTTATCAATATGACGATAACACCATCATCGGCTTTAGCCATACACATTTCAGCGGTACAGGCCATAGCGATTTGGGCGATTTTTTAATAATGCCAACTATTGGTAAGCTGCTACTTAACAAAGGTACAGCAGAAAATCCAGAAAGCGGTTATCGCTCTCGATTCAGTCATAAAACCGAAACAGCTGAGCCTGACTATTACAGCGTTATGCTTGAGGATTATAATATAAAGGCAGAACTAACATCTACCACAAGAGTGGGCTTTCATCAATATACTTTTCCAAAAACCGATTCGGCAAATATCATTCTGGACCTTATGTCGGGCATTTATAATTATGATGGTAAAAATGTATGGACATTTGTGAGAGTTGAAAACGATACTTTAGTTACAGGCTTTCGTCAGACTGCAGGATGGGCTCGTACAAAAACTGTTTATTTCGCCATGACATTTTCCAAGCCCATATTGGATTATGGCCATGAAAAATATGATAGTAGTATTTACAGAGGTTTCTGGCGTAAATTCGATGAAGGTAAAAACTTTCCTGAAATGGCAGGTAGAAAAATAAAGGCATTTTTCCGGTTTAAAACCGAAGACAACGAAAAAATTAAAATAAAATTCGCCCTTTCTTCCACAAGTACGGCAGGAGCATTAAAAAATTTAAAAGCGGAAGTTCCACATTGGGATTTTCAAAAGGTAAAAGCCAAAGGGCAGGAGTTTTGGAATACCGAATTAGCAAAAATTGAGGCTTCATTCATAAATGAAAAACAAAAGGAAACTTTTTATACTGCACTATATCATAGCTTCATAAGCCCTATAGTTTATATGGATGTAGATAGTCTTTATAAAGGCCTCGACCAAAATATTCATAAGGCAGAAGGCTTTACCAATTATACAATTTTTTCCCTTTGGGATACTTTCAGGGCGCTTCACCCTCTCTTTAATATTGTACAGCAAAAGAGAAACCATGATATGATGGAGTCGATGATGGCTCATTACAACCAAAGTGTACATAAGATGCTTCCCATATGGTCGCATTATTCCAATGAAAACTGGTGTATGATTGGCTATCACTCGGTTTCCGCTATAGCGGATGCAATGGTTAAAGGTATAATCGATAAAGACCCAAAGTATTTGGAAGCAACGGTCACCACCGCAAACAACAACTATTATGATGGAATAAAATATTATAAGAAATTCGGATTTGTTCCGGAAGATAAAAGTTCTTCTTCGGTATCAAAAACTCTTGAATATTCTTATAACGACTGGTGCATAGCACAAATGGCAAATCAATTAAGTGATACAGAAACTGAAGCAGAGTTTATAAAAAGATCACATAATTATAAAAACCTTTTTGATAAAGAGAGTGGCTTTATGCGACCCAAACTTTCTAATGGAGAATGGCTTAAGGATTTCAATACTTTAAACACCCATCAGGCTGGATTTATTGAAGGTAATGCTTGGACATACAGCCTTTTTGTTCCTCATAATCCTGATGAACTAATCAAAATTATGGGAGGCCAAAACTATTTTACACAACACTTGGATTCTTTATTTACCATGCAACTATCTGACTAACACATTGCAGAAAACGAAGATATAACCCGTGATGGTATAATCGGAAATTATGTTCATGGCAATGAGCCTGGCCATCATCTTGCTTATTTATATAATTATACCGGAAATTCATGGAAAACTCAGGAAAGAGTGAGAATGATCATGGAAACTATGTATTCGAATACTGAAGATGGTTTATGTGGAAATGATGATGCGGGGCAGATGTCGGCATGGTATATTTTCAGCACGCTGGGGTTTTATCCTATGAGTCCAGGAAACGATAAATATGATTTTGGCAGCCCTTTGGTGGTAGATGCAAAAATTAATCTCGAAAATGGAAATACATTTATTATCGAGACTAAAAATCAATCGGATAAAAACCATTATGTAAAGAAGATTACTTTAAATGGAAAAATTCTCAAGAGAAACTATTTACTTCATGATGAAATTGTTAAGGGAGGTAAATTAGTTTTTTATATGAGTAGAAATAAAAAATAACAATATAAACTTCTCCTTTAGCGTAAGTATTACTAAATTAGTGCTCCAATAATTAATGATATGAAGCGCGTATATTTAGTATTTGCTATTCTGTTAAGCAGTTTGTTCAGCTTTTCTCAAACATATAATTCTGATGTTGAAGACATTATAAATGACGTCAGCCTTGACTCATTAACTTTTTATTTGCGAAACTTAAGTGGGGAAGACTCTGTAGTTGTAAATGGTCAGGCAACAATTATTGATCACCGGGTAAGTAATTGGGGAAATGATCTGGCTGCAGAATATATTGATGAAACGCTTCGGGGATTAGGTTATGAAACAACAATACAGGACTATGATGTAAAAGGAAAAAATGTTTATGCCATAAAAGATGGCACTCTTTACCCTCAACAGTTTTATATTATTTGTGCTCATTATGATGCTGTGACTTTTTATGGCGCTGACGACAATGCTAGCGGATGTACAGCCGTTCTTGAAGCAGCTCGAATTTTTAAGGATATATTATTTGAGTATTCAGTAATTTTTGCCTTTTGGGATGAAGAAGAATTAGGTTTACTGGGAAGTGAATATTATGCTGATGTTGCAAATATTATTAATCAGGATATAATTGGAGTTATAAATATGGACATGATTACTTGGGATGGTAATGAAGATAGCGAATTTGAAATACACACTAAACAATCCTCAAGTCCTGATTTTCTGGCAAACCATGTCGTTGGAGTAACAAGTTTATATAATATACCTTTAAATCCACGTATCGAAAACCCTGGTACTTCTGCCAGCGATCATGCTTCGTTTTGGTCTAATGATTTTGATGCCGTATGCATATCTGAAGAATATTTCGGCAACGACTTCAATCCTTATTATCACACTGTAAATGACCGTATTTCTAATTTAAATATGCCTTATTTTCACAATATGGCAAAAGTAACAATAGGTTCTCTTGCTTCTTTGGCAGCTCCTGACAATACAACATCTGTTGAAGAATTACTTGTAAAAAATAATATTGAACTAAACTGTTTTCCAAATCCTTCAACTGGAAAAACCACTTTGTCGGTAAAGTTAAAGGATGAGAGCAGCCTGAATATCCATATACTAAACAGTATGGTACAGAAGGAAATACACATATGTAATGATTATCGACTCCAGGGAAAGAAAAACTTTGAGTTTAATACAAATAAATTAAACCCCGGTATTTATCTGATAGTTGCTAATTCTTCTCACGGAAATGATACTTTTAAACTCCTGGTTCAATAATTTTTCCCAACTGATAAAAATATTCTGTATAAATACCGCTTACTCAAAATAAACATTTTGAATTAAAAACCTTATTAATTAAGGAAGTATTCCTAAATTAGCGCTCCAATAATTATTTATATGAAACCTTTTTATTTAGTAGCAGTCTTTCTTTTCTGTGGTTTATTTTCCTTTTCACAAACATATAACACTGATGTTGAAGACATTATAAATGATGTGAACCTTGATTCACTAACTTATTATTTAAGAAACTTATCAGGGGAAGACCCAGTTGTTGTAAATGGTCAAACCACTACAATTGAGCACAGAGTGAGCAATTGGGGAAATGATCTGGCAGCAGAATATATTTATGAAACCATGCAGGGCTTTGGATATGAAGTTACTATGCAGGATTATGCAGCCAATGGTAAAAATGTTTATGCTGTTAAGGAAGGTTCCTTATACCCGGACGATTATTATATGATTTGTGCACATTACGATGCTGTTGATTACTATTGTGCTGATGATAACGCCAGTGGAACTACAGCAGTTCTTGAAGCGGCCCGTATCTTTAAAGATCTAGACTTTGAATATTCAATAGTTTTTGCTCTTTGGGACGAAGAGGAAATAGGTTTAATTGGAAGTTATTATTATGCCAACGATGCGAATAACAATGATCAGAGCATTCTTGGTGTTATCAATATGGATATGATTTCATGGGATGGGGATGGTGATAATGAGTTTGAAATACACACTTCATTTACATCAAATTCAGATGATCTGGCAGATTATGTAGTTCAAATAAATAATATTTATAATTTACCATTGGAACCTAGTATTGAGAACCCCGGTACAACCGCTAGTGATCACGCGTCCTTTTGGAGTAATAATTTCGCCGCGATTTTGCTAATTGAAGAGTATTATGGTGGGGATTTTAATCCTTATTATCATACAGAATTAGACAGAATATCGATACTGGATATGGAGTATTTCCATAATATGTCAAAACTTTCTATAGGCACCCTGGCTTCTTTGGCAATGCCCGACAATACCATTTCTGTTGAAGAAAGATTCGCCAATTCAAGTCTGGAACTAAACTGCTATCCAAACCCTTCAAATGGAAAAACCAATATATCGGTTATGCTAAAAGAAGAAGGTAATTTAAAAGTTAGCCTTCTAAACAGTATGGGCCAAAAGGTAAAACACATTTGTGATGATTATCAATTACAGGGCGAAAACAATTTTGAATTCAATACCAGTGAATTAATACCTGGAATTTATTTATTAGTTGCGAGTTCTACAAAGGGAAATGCCACTTTTAAACTATTAGTCCAATAAGATTGGCCTCTAATAAAAAAAGGGCCTGTTCCTAAAAACAAGCCCTATAACAATGAAATTAACAATATTTGTATTGTATTTTATTCTGTTGGTACTTCTTCCATCATCTCTACTCTTTCCGGTTCTGGCATTTGTTTATGAATAGTAAGTTCATCAATTAAACGAGTTGCTCCGGCAAACTTGTCGATAATAAATAATACATATCTTGAATCCACAACAATTGTCCTTTGAAATTTAGGAGCAAAAGCAATATCACTACTCATGGCTTCCCAGTTACCATCGAAGGCAATTCCTATCAACTCTCCTTTTCCGTTAATAACAGGAGAACCTGAATTACCACCAGTAATATCATTATTTGTTAAGAAACACACTACCATGCTGCCACATTCAGTACCATAAGGACCATAATCTTTGGTTTCATAAAGCTCTTTTAATTTTGGAGCAACTATGAATTCATCATTACTTGGATCTTCTTTAGCAATAACACCACTTAAGTGTGTAACATAATCATATTCCACAGCGTCGGCCGGACTATATGGTAATACCTGGCCATAGGTGAACCTCATGGTTGAGTTCGCATTTGGATAAAAATATCTGTCGGGTTCCATTTCGCGCATTGCCTGCATATATAATCTCTCTGCCTTTGCGGCTGCAGGATTTTCCTGACGGAATGATTGAGAAGCCTTCATTAAGCCTGCCATATACTGTTTGCTAAAAATGAATGCAGGGTCTTTTTGCAAGTCCTTCAATTTAGGATCTTTTAAAAATTCTTCTGTCTTCTTAGGGTCTCCAAAAACTGATTCTTCAAAAACATAATCGGCAATTGCATAAAAATCACCTTTGAATTTTTTATGTAAGTCTACAAGGATTTCCGGATACATATCAGAAGCCAGATTTTCATAATACAACTTAGTCATCTCGGCAAAAACATCTTTGTCGGTGGCCATATCATAATCTTTATAGTCCTCATCCAAATTGCTTATCATTTCCTCAGCCATTTTAGAAATTTTTTCTTCCGCTTTGGCTTTTTTCTTCTTGTCTTTTTCTTCCTTTAGTTTTTCCAGTTTACTTTCCAAACCTGAATAATTTCGGGCAAAACCTATAATCTGGCTACCGCCCATACCGCTTACACTGGCATAAATTAAAGGTTTAATGCTTCCCATTTGTTGTAATATTTGCTCATCAATATCAGAAATTACATTTCCGTATTTTTCTTTTCTTTCAGGATCAGAGTTCACCCAATTCATAAATTCCTTTTGATACTTTTCTTTTGTACCTATAACATCCAGGTTTTTAACACCTTTTCTTTGTCCGATAAAGTATTTCCAGGAGTTGGCAATCATAGCGTACTGTGAAGCATACTTAATTCTAACCGCCTGATCTTCATTCATATGTTTTTTCCATGTTTCAAGTTTCTTACCGAAAACATCAATTAATGGAGGGAAATAATATTCAGTAGTAAACTCAACACCTTTAGCTGTAAGATATCTGTCGGTACTTCCTGGGAACCCCCATATCATAGCAAAATCATCTTTCTCAACACCGTCCAGTGAAATTGGTAAATGATGTTTAGGAACCATAGGCACGTTCTCCTCTGAATATTCTGCAGGACTGCCATCGGGTGCTGTATAAATTCTAAAGATGGAAAAGTCGCCAGTATGACGAGGCCACATCCAGTTATCTGTATCACCACCATATTTTCCTATTGAAGAAGGAGGAGCGCCAACTAACCTTACATCTCTGTATACTTCATAAACAAATAAATAGTATTCATTACCATTGAAAAAACTCTTTACTACCACATTATATTTTCCGTCTTCTGAAGCATTTGTTTTCAGTCTTTCGGTAATTTCTTTAATGGCAGCAGTGCGAGCCTGCCCAATAAGGGTATCACTTATATTATTTAAAATACTGTCGGTAACATCATCCATTCTGATTAGGAATGAAGCCGTTAATCCTTCGTTTGGCAGTTCCTCTTCGAAACTCATGGCCCAAAAACCATCGGCTAAATAATCATGATCTACAGTTGAGTGCTTTTGTATAGCATCGAAACCACAATGATGGTTGGTAAACATTAATCCTTGCGAGGATACCATTTCTCCTGTACAGAAATATCCCTGAGGAGCAGGGCTGTTTGAAAGACCTACAATAGCATCTTTTAAACTGGAACTGTTTACGCTGTAAATTTCTTCTGGTGTAAGCTGCAGTCCTTTGTTTTGCATATCAACATAGTTAAGCCTGTCGATAAACATGGGCAACCACATACCCTCGTCGGCTTTAACTTTGATTCCCGAAACCAATAGTAAAGCAACAATTAAATAAGTAAATCTCTTCATTATTAAGTTTTTTATTTTATAAAATTAACATAGACGTGTCGGTCTCCCGACAGAATAACATAAATTATACCACCATCAACATCCATATGATTATCAACATATTGCAAAATAATACTGAAATGTTTCTTGAGGTTTGTGTTCGGCTTTGAACAGTTGTTTATTTAATTCGGACAAGTGTTCAAAATTGAAAAGGGAACCATTTATTGATTCCCTTTTTACATTTTTATTTTAAGCCTACAACTTCGGGACCCTGATTAAAGTAAATATCCACAGGAATTCCTGCCTCATTAACTCTTGCAAGGTCGGCTTTAAGTTGATCTTTTATAATACCATCTTTTTCTATCCAGGCCTTTGCAGCCTCATAATCGCCATCACCCTGAAGTTTTAATATTTTCTCTGTAAGTTCAGCAGAAGCCGCTTTCATTTTTTCCATGTCGGTTGAATAGGTGCCATCATCATTTCTTACAAAGGCTCCTTTTTCAAGGAAATAGTTAAAGCGAATCATATTTGCCATTCCGTGAGCGCTGCTGGCTCCAAAACGTACAGAACGGAAAATGCCAGCCATAAAGGTTACATAATTATCCATTAAATCGGTTTCAGTAAACTCCCCCATTTCATTAAGTTTAGTAACCAGAAAGAGTCCTAAAATATCCGCTTTACCTTCTTCAATTGCAGAATATTTTTCTTTTAAAGCTTTACGGGCAGGTCCTTTACCATTTATGGTATTTTTTATTCCCATACCATGAGCTACTTCATGAAACATTGTATTTGAAAAGAAGGCATCAAAAGTTACATACTGACGTTGATCCTCTGCTATTAGAACATCTGCAATGGGAACTAATATCTTATCGAATTTAGCCTGCATGGC
>PKTD01000298.1 GCA_002869315.1 Marinilabiliales bacterium
CCACAGTATGAAAAGTTGGAGGAAATATATCAAACATATAAAGATCAAAACTTCATTATCGTAGCTTTTCCAGCCAATAATTTCAAGCAACAAGAGCCTGGCTCCAATGAGGAAATAAAACAGTTTTGCTCCTTAAATTATGGTGTAAGTTTCCCTATTATGGCTAAAATATCTGTTAAGGGCGACGATATACACCCCCTTTATGAATGGCTGACTAACAAGGATTTAAATGGCACGTCCAGTTCAACTGTGAAATGGAATTTCCAAAAATACCTTATAGGTACAGATGGTAAAATCGATGATGTTATGAACTCATGGGTAGAGCCTGATAGCAAGAAAATCATCAAGTGGATTGAAGAATAATTAAAATTTTTAATCCCCGTTCATGATATATCTCATGTAACGAAATTCTTCTTAATTAATACATTTGCCAAAAATTTTAAAACGATAAAAATGAAGTTAAATATTTTAACAATTATTGCCGTATTATTTTTCGCAGTATCGTGCGATAATGCAAGCAATCCCCATAAAGGTGACAAAAACCAAATGCAGGGAAAAGCAGACACAACAGTGCATTATAAACAAGAAAAACATCTTGCAAACATTAAGCAACTAACTGCTGGTGGCGACAATGCTGAAGCCTATTTTAGTTTTAATGATAAAATGATCACCTTCCAGGCTAAAAACCCTGATTGGAATGCACCATGCGACCAAATTTATACTTTTTCATTTGCCGATGGGGATATGCTAGAAAAAAGACCTCAGATTATTAGTGAAGGCTTAGGACGAACTACATGTTCATTTTTTATGCCTGGCGATACTAGTATTTTATATGCTTCTACACGTTCGGGTGGAGATGCATGTCCTCCAGACCCAGAAAGAAGAGATGATGGAAAATACGTATGGCCAATATATCCTGATTTCGACATATACGTTGCCAACTTAAAGGGTGAAGTTATTGATACTATAGTCTCGGGGCCTGGTTATGATGCAGAAGCAACTGTTTCACGTCAGGGAGATAAAATTGTTTTTACTTCTGATAGAAGTGGTGATTTAGAACTTTATGTTTGTGATATTGATGGTAGTAATCAAGTTCAGATTACACATGAATTAGGATACGATGGTGGGGCTTTCTTTTCACCTGATGGAAAACAATTAATATTCAGATCTTCACGACCAAAGACAGAAGCTGAAATCAAAGAATATCAGGATCTATTACAAGAAGGTTTAGTAAAACCAACGAATATGGAGTTATATATTTGTAATGTTGATGGCAGTGAATTGCGTCAACTTACCAAACTTGGTAAAGCAAATTGGGCGCCCTATTTCCACCCTTCAGGTGAAAAAGTTATCTTTAGTTCAAATCATAATTCCAAACGTGGTTTTGAATTTAATCTGTTTATGATAAACGTCGACGGAAGTGGTTTAGAGCAAATAACTTACGACCATATCTTCGATGCATTTCCAATGTTCTCTAACGATGGTAAAAAACTTATCTTTTCATCAAACAGAAATAATGGAGGAACAAAAAATACTAACTTATTTATTGCCGATTGGGTAGAGTAAGTTAATTAACAAATTCACAATAAAAGGTTCAGTGATTAATTTCATTGAACCTTTTTTATTAATATTTTTGAAAATTAAATCGGTAACATTCAGTTTATGCTAAATAGTGAATTAAAAGAAAAAAGGGAAAAGGTTTATAAACTTCTGAATGAATTAAATATTGAGTTTAAAGAATATGAACACCCTCCCTTAGATACCATAGAAATTGCTCAGGAATACTGGAAAGATATCGATGCTATGCACTGTAAGAACCTGTTTTTCAGGAATCATAAAGGTAATAAGCATTATTTGGTAATAATAAAAGATACAACTCCCTTTGTGTTAAAGAAACTCGAAAAAAAACTAAAACAGGGTAAGCTTACATTTAGTTCTGAAAAAAGACTTACGAAGTATTTGAATGTAAAAGCAGGTTCTGTTTCTCCATTTGGATTAATAAATGATAAGGAAAAACATGTTCATTTATTCTTGGATGAGCAATTACAATCGGCAAATTATATTAGTTTTCATCCCAATGACAATACTGCTTCACTGGTATTAAAATACAGCGATTTCATTAAATACCTCAATTATATGGGCAATAAATATGAATTTATAAGCCCGAATCCCGATATTGATTAAGTTTGCATCTTAAATTTTTTACTAATATGACAGCACCTGGCGGTATACATATAAACTCAGAAATTGGCAAATTAAACAGCGTTATAGTTCATATTCCTGGAGCAGAGGTTGAAAATATGACACCTGAAAACGCTCAACGTGCATTATACAGTGATATTTTAAATCTGGCAATTGCGCTTCCGGAATACAATAATTTTATTAGTGTATTACAAAAACATACTAAGGTTTATGAAGTAAAGGAATTATTGCAGGATATCATGGAGAACGATAATGTAAAACACCAACTCCTTGCAAATATCTGTGAGCATGAGAAGTTTGAATACAGCAATGTTTGCGAGTATATTAGTAGTTTAACAGGTTCAGAACTGGCAAGTAAACTCATTGAAGGTGTTGAAATGAAAAAGGAAAACCTAACAACTTTTCTCGACGATGAAAAATATTGTCTCAACCCCCTGCCCAATTTTTTCTTTACTAGAGATGCAAGTTTTAGCATTGGGAATACGGCTATGATAAGCAAGATGGCCAAGAGTGTGCGCGACAGATAAACTATGATAATGGATGCTATATTTCAGCACCACCCCGATTTTAAAGTTAAAACTCTCAACCCTGTTAAAACTTTTGATAAAACAGGAAAAGCAAGTATAGAAGGTGGAGATGTATTAATAGCCAGAGAAGATATTATCCTGATTGGAAAGGGCGATAGAACAACTTCACAAGGGATTGACTCTATTATTGAATACGCTAAAACCATGGAGGGTGTACAACATATTATTGTACAGGAACTCCCTAAAGTCCCTGAATCATTTATCCATCTTGATATGACTTTTACATTTTTGGATAAAGATAAATGTATGATATTTGAACCACTTATTGTTAATGCAACTCGTCATCTTACAATTCATATTACCGTAGATGGAAATAAAGTGGCATCAATAAGAGAAGAAAAAAATATACTATCAGCCCTCCGTTCACTTGGAATGGATTTAGAACCAGTACTTTGTGGGGGAAATCATGATATAAGGGTAATGGAAAGAGAGCAATGGCAAAGCGGCGCTAATTTTGTCGCCCTGGAACCAGGCAAAGTAATTGGCTATGCCAGAAATGTGTATACCATAGAGGAGATGAGTAACCATGGTTTTGAGATTATCACGGCTAAAGATATTGCTAAGGGCGTGAGAGATCTTAATGATTATGAAAAAGCCGTAGTTACCATTAAGGGTAATGAATTATCGAGAGGTGGCGGTGGCGCTCGTTGTATGACTATGCCTGTGAACAGAGATAAAGTTAATTGGTAATAGAATGATAATGCCCGATACTTTTAAAAAGTTTTACACTCAACATCCTCTTTCATCAATAGTGATTGTTGGATTTATTTTTCGATTTGTTGCAGTTATTTTTTCCAAAGGTTTTGGCTGGATTGACGATCAGTTTCTGATAATAGAAATTGCCCAGTCATGGGTAGATGGAACAGATTATTATAAATGGCTTCCTGATACTCCAGGAAATGATGGCCCGGAAAAATTTAGTTTCTTTTATACAGGCTTCATTTTTTATGTGCTTAAATTTCTGGAATGGACAGGCATAAGTGACCCACAGTCGAAAATGTACATTGTGAGGTTTATACATGCTGTATGGTCATTGCTAATAATTGTGTTTTCATATAAAATAACTCTTAAATTATCTGATCTTAAAACTGCTAAAACAGTAGGCTGGATAATGGCTCTTTTATGGCTATTTCCATTTTTAAGTGTTAGAAATCTGGTAGAATATGTTAGTATTACTTTGGTTTTATGGGCATTATATTTAATTATTGGAGAAAACAAAAAACTAACCGTCTGGTTTTTAGCAGGTATTTTATTGGGGATTGCATTTAATATACGGCTTCAAACGGCCTTTTTAACTTTAGGTTTTACGCTTGTTATATTGTTCAACAAAAAAATTAAGGAAACTATAATTTTAAGTCTGGGCTTTTTGTTTACTCTGCTCATATTTCAGGGCCTGGTAGATTATTATTTCTGGGGTTATCCCTTTGCTCAACTCATTGAATACGTTGGATATAATATGGTAAGTGCAGATCAATATACGGTTGGGCCATGGTATATATATTTATTACTCCTGGCAGGCATTTTAATACCGCCTTTTAGTCTGCTTATCTTTTATGGCTTCTCAATAAATTGGAAAAAATTAGCAATAATTTTTGTTCCGGTTATAATTTTTATGGCCTTTCATTCCTACTATCCAAATAAACAGGAGCGTTTTGTTATAACAATTATACCTCTGATTATAATTTCTGGCGTAATTGGCTGGAATAACCTTTTAGAGAAGAAACAATCCATAAAATGGAATAAGATAAATCGTATCATTTTGATTTTTTTCTGGATAATCAATATCATATTTTTATTGCCAATAACTGTTATGTATTCAAAAAAAGCAAGAGTTGAAAGCATGACATATCTTTCTGCTTATAAGCAGATAAAATACTTTGCCATAGAGGATGATGCCAGAACAGTAGTGCGATTTCCTCCTATGTATTATCTCAATAAGTGTGTCGATTATGATGCTATAATGAAAAATGTTAGTCTTAAGAAACTTTCACAAAAGAGAAACTGGAAAGTAATTGATAATCAGCCTGATTTTGTTTTGTTTTATCAAAAAGAAAATCTGGAACATAGGGTCGAAAAACTTAATAAATATCTACCTGATTTGGTTTTTGAAACCACTATAGAGCCTGGAAATGCCGACAGAGTGCTACATTGGCTGAATCCCATAAATGCCAATGAGAATATATATATCTACAGAAATACAGCCCGTATACCTGATAAAATAAACAATTAAATTTTTCAATTTGGAAAAATATTTCAACTAACAAATTTCACTTTTTGTCCATTTGCCAAGGCTAATTTTTCTATTTTTGGACTATCATGACAGAATTGGAAGCAAAAAGTAAAATTGCGGAATTAAGTGAAGAATTGCGCACATACAATTATAATTACTATGTATTATCAAAGTCGCTTATAAGCGATTATGATTTTGATATAAAACTAAAGGAACTGGAAAAACTTGAGGAAGAGTTTCCACATCTGAAAACTCCCGATTCTCCTACCCAACGTGTTGGTGGCGAACCTACTAAAGATTTTAAAACTGTTGTTCATAAATATCCAATGCTCTCACTATCAAACTCATATTCAGAGCAAGATATACTCGATTTCGATCAAAGGGTAAGAAAAGTTATTGGCGACAATGTAGAATATGTTTGTGAGTTAAAATATGATGGTGTTGCAATAGGTCTCACATACAAAAATGGAATTCTGACCCAGGCCGTAACACGGGGTGATGGTACTCAGGGTGATGACGTTACCAATAATGTTAAAACCATTAATTCCATTCCTCTTAAATTACGGGGCAATTATCCTGATGAACTTGAAATTAGAGGAGAAGTATTCTTCCCCTTAAAAGAGTTTAAACGTATAAATGACGAACGCCAGGAAAATGGACTTCAGATATTTGCAAACCCTCGTAATTCTGCTTCAGGAACTTTAAAAATGCAGGACCCCAAAGAGGTAGCTGCACGTAAACTTGATTGTTTCCTTTATTATTTTCCTGAAATTAGAAATGATATTACTACACATTATGATGCAATGAAATATGCTGATTCACTGGGTTTTAAAATCTCGAAAAACACGGCATTATGCAAAAACACAAAAGAGATTTTTGAATTTATAAATGATTGGGATATCGGACGGAACAATTTAGATTTTGAGATCGATGGCATAGTTATAAAGGTAAATGACCTGGAAATGCAGGAATCTCTAGGATTTACTGCAAAGAGTCCACGTTGGGCAATAGCATATAAATTTAAAGCTCTAAGGGTGGAGACTAAACTGGAAGACGTAGGATTTCAGGTTGGACGTACAGGAGCCGTTACTCCGGTTGCATACCTCTCCCCTGTTTTGCTTGCAGGAACTACTGTTAAAAGAGCAAGTTTGCACAATGCAGACATTATTCAAAATCTTGACCTGCATTTTAATGACCTTGTTTATGTGGAGAAAGGTGGTGAGATAATTCCAAAAATAGTAGGGGTTAACACATCAGCAAGAAATGAAAATGCAGAACAAGTAAGATTCATAACTAATTGTCCTGAATGCGGAAGTCCTCTCCAAAGAAAAGATGGAGAAGCGGCCCATTATTGCACAAATACTGATAATTGCCCACCACAGATAAAAGGTAAACTGGAACATTTTATTTCCCGTAAGGCAATGAATATTGATAGTTTAGGAGAAGGTAAAATAGAAATGCTTTTCGATAGTAAGCTTGTAAATAATATATCTGACCTATATAAACTTGATTACGATTCGATATTTGGGTTAGAAAAAGTAATTATATCGGAAAATGACGGAAAAAATAAGAAAATCAGTTTCCGCGAAAAGACGGTTGAAAATATTCTAAATGGTATCGAGCAATCCAAAAAACTGGGGTTCGAAAAAGTGTTGTTCGCCCTTGGGATAAGACATGTAGGCGAAACGGTAGCAAAAAAACTTTCTAAACACTTTATAAACGTCGATAATCTGGCAAAGGCTTCTATTGAACAACTTGTTGCTGTTGAAGATATTGGAGATAAAATAGCAGAATCTATTATCGAATGGTTTGCCGACAGTCGGCATAGGGAAATTATTGAGGAATTAAAAAGCAGCGGACTGAATTTTGAAATTGAAGAAGGTGATATAGAGAGCAGTAATAAACTCGATAATAAGAGTTTTGTGGTAAGTGGGATCTTCGAGAATATTAGCCGTAATGATTTAAAAAAACTCATAGAGAGCAATGGAGGACGTAATGTAGGCTCAATAAGTTCTAAAACAGACTATGTTGTTGCTGGCAAAAATATGGGTCCGGCAAAACTTGAGAAAGCTCAATCTCTGGATATTCCAATAATTTCAGAAGATGAGTTTATGAAAATGCTTTCCTAGAAAACAAAAAGATCGAAAAATTACATTGTGTTAATTAATTATAATAGTATGTTTCTTAACACAAATTAAAAGAATCTTATTTTAAATATGAATAATTTCGGTTCATTATTATTTAACAATCACACTATAATGAAAAGGTTAAACATAATTTATGTGCTAATAGTTTTGCTTACTATTGGTTCGTATCCGTTATTTTCTCAAAATGATAGTTTAGCAAGCGATAAATATCTTATGGTTCTTGATTTACAGGATTTTTATCTGAAAAACTCCTTAAACATAAAGGAGGCTGAAACATACATCAACAAGGTTAATGACTTGATTTACAAAACAAAAAACGAAAATATAATTTATATTAGAAGTGTTCACAAAGTGTTAAATCTTTCATTAAAATCACCATTTATTTATGTAACACTCGACACTAGCGCAATGCAGTTATACGAAAACCTTAGTATTGTAAATGATAATATTTTTACAAAAGATGAAGGAAACGCATTTTCTGTGGAAGACTTAAATGTTTTTCTTGAAAAAAATAATGTAAAAGAGATTGTAATTGTTGGCCTTATGGCAGAAGAATGCATTTACAAAACATCTATAGGAGGAATTGAGAATGGATTTGAGATTTCGATAGTACCCCAGGCAATAATTGGAAAATCACCTAAAAGCAAAGAAAAAATCTTTAACAAACTGAAATCAAAAGGTGTTAGAGTACAAGATTACTATTAAAATTATATCATATAATATAAATAATGAAAATTCTCAAGCTGATATTTTTTATTGCATTAAGCGTAAACCTAAGTTCTCAAAGTATAATGTCTTTTAACATCAGGTATAACAATCCCAATGATGGCAATAACTCCTGGGAAAATCGTAAATTTGAGTTAACTGATCTGATAACAAAGTATAGACCTGATATTTTTGGCATTCAGGAAGGCTTATATGAACAAAATGAGTACATAAAAGAACAACTGGCAAACTACACATATGTTGGTGTTGGAAGAGAGGACGGCAATAAAAAGGGAGAATTCTCCCCTATTTTTTATGACAGCCTGAAGTATGAACTTATAGAAACCAAAACATATTGGCTTTCGGATACACCCAGTGAAGTTTCAGTTGGCTGGGATGCTTCTATGGAGCGTATTTCAACTTTTGGGGCTTTTCGAAACATAAATACAAAGGACACTCTGTATATTTTTAACTGCCATTATGATCATATTGGCAAAAAAGCCCGAAGGAAATCATCAAAACTCATCATAAAATTAATTGAAGACAAAGGACTTTTAATTAAAAATCTTGTGGTTATGGGCGACCTTAACAGTATGCCTGAAGATGCAGCAATAAAAATCCTGAAAAATAAATTGACCGACAGTTTTGAAGTTTCTAATTATCTAAAAGAAGAATCTATTCAGACATACAATAACTTTGATAATCAATATATTAGCAATAAGCGCATAGACTATATTTTCACAAGAAATATCTATGTTAGTTCGCATAAAATTATACGGGAAAAGAGAAGTAATGGCTTATTTATAAGTGATCATTTTCCTGTATTGATTCAATTTAGAAATAATTAATAAACGCAAATTAATTATTAACCAATGACATTATTTAATTCCGGTTTAAATATAGAATTACATAGATTTTTCAGTTTAAGTCCTCTTTCAAAAAGAAAAACATATTTAGTGCAAACAAGACTTGCGTTCATAGATAGAAAAATTATCCTAAAAAACAACAGAACTGCCTATTTAATAAAAGTTTATGACAATAATAATAAACATAATTTTGAGTATTTGCTCATTTATACCAAACTAACTGGAACAACTAAAATCTATGATGATTACCCAATAGTTGCAGTATTTAAAATCAGAAATTTAAGTGATTTAGATGATAATCAACTTACATTAAAAGATTTTGATTTTATTGAATGGGCTTTCATTGCTTCTAAGGATCAGCAGTTTATTTGACAAATAAATTTAATTATATAAAATTAAATATTAATGAAAAACAAAGAAACAAATTTAAAACTAGCGATGCCGGTTTCATTAACTATCGCGCCCTTATATAATTATTTATCAATCAATTAACTCCTATATTGTAACAAATACTTAAACTACACGTCATTTATAAAACTAAAATTTTATATTATGACAACACAAAATTCTTCATATTACCAAATTGAAAAGATTGGAGCAATATCAGGCATATTATCGATTGTATTCTATTTTTCAGTAGCCGTATTCTCATTTATTCCCGGATCCATCGTATTGCTTATTGCCTTTTCATTTCCATTGCTTTGGATAATTTCCTTTATGGGTTTATATCATTTTCTTAAAAAGCAAAATCATACACCAACACTTGAAATAGCATATATCTTTGGAATTATTGGAGCAGCCATTGCCTGCGTTTTCATTGTCGTACAACAAGCTAACTTCATCTGGCATGAGGAGGCCATGGAAGTGGTCAAATCCGAAGAAGTAAAAGCCCTTTACAAAGCAAGTTATAGAGGTGCAAACCGAGTTCAGGCAGCCATGGATGTTGCCTTTGATATTTTTATTACCATATCATGGGTACTTTTTGGTGTAAATATTGCAAAAAGCAAGAGTTTCAATAAAATTTTAGGTTATGGTGGAAGTGTAATTAGCATTTCTTTGTTAGCATTGAATATGTATACTTTTCCAACTAGTCCGGCAGAGTCAGGTTTGTTTGATCTTGGCCCCTTTCTTGGTATATGGATACTTCTATTTTATGTATGGTTTTTAATGGTACTGATTAAAAAGAAAAAACATTCTTGATTCTCCCTTTTTAATTTTTATGCCTGTAAACAATTAATATACAAATATTTAATTAACTTTGTATGTTTTACAACTACTACTTTAATAAAACAAGATTTAAAAGTATAAAACACACTATAAATTTACAGCAGGAAAAATGATAGAACAACTAAAAAAATTTGACAACAACGTATTTGCCGTCGAGATAATTGATGGATTTACTGAAACTGATGAAAAATTTTGCCAGAAGTTATTTGAGGAAAAAGTTTCTCAGGGTTATGAAACTATCAACCTATTGGTAAAACTTGATGAAATGAAAATTTCACATAGTAATGCAAAAGCATTTTTTGAAGATAGTTTATGGGCTTTAAGAAACTATCACAAACTGGGTCACATAGCTGTAGTTGCACATTCAAAGGGTTTAAAAGCAATGGTCCCAATTGATAATTTGTTTTTTGAAAGAGCCAGTAAAGGTCGACAAGAAAGGTATTTTGATGTTTCTCAAATGGATGAAGCATTTGAGTTCGTGCAAAAAACCAGCAATTAATAATTGTTTAGAAAGCGTAGAAAACACCTTCCTTTTATTTCATTTTTTTGGCCTTTTATTAAATTTTATAAAAAGCCAAACGAAACCTAGTATCAGATGTAGCATTACTATCCCAAAAACAATATAAGCAAACGTATTACTCATTCTTGTTTACTATTTAATTGGATAGTAAATATTTGTTTGCCATTTAGCCGTATCGGGCTCTGCTGCTGGATCAGTAATATATTCTTGCCAGATAAAATCTTTGGTTTCTATATTAAAATCTTTTATATAATCTTCTATTGCCCAATGTGAATCTCCGTTGTCATATCCCCCAAAATGTTCTAAAAAGACCGCTTTCCCTGATTCAATATTAAAAGATTTAATATCGCCTTTTCCTTTAAATTTTCCATGTAATGGGATTACGGCGCTAATTCTGATATATCCCTTAGGATCCCAATTATGATAAACTGCCAATGGCGCTCCCGACATGGGATATGAATGTTTCATAATATAACTCATCAACTTACCATAATTCTTTTCTAGTAAACTACCAATATCTTCAACTCGAGCAGAATCGTAAATCGCCAAACCACTAATTGGTTTTGTATCAATTATTCTGACATTAGCAGGTTTTGGTTGTTTCTCTGCATATTCTTTTAGGGATGAAAGTCCTGTTTCAAGCATCGGCTTCATAGCATATTTCATTAATGGCCCCATTAATCTTGCA
>PKTD01000150.1 GCA_002869315.1 Marinilabiliales bacterium
CTCATGCGTGTGATTTTTGCAAAGATAGATATTTACCTAATTCAAAAAAAAAACGTCCGCCATTTGGCGGACGTTATATGTTTATCCTAAATAAGATTTTAAAATCTTACTGCGCGAGGTATGTTTTAACCTCCTGATTGCTTTCTCTTTTATTTGACGTACACGCTCACGAGTTAGGTCAAATTTCTCACCTATTTCTTCAAGAGTCATTGGGTGTTTTGCCCCAAGACCGAAATAATATTTTATTACTTCAGCTTCTCTTTGTGTAAGTGTTGAAATAGCCCTGTCAATTTCTTTTCTCAAAGAATCATATAGCAAATCAGTTTCCGGAGTAGGTGCATCAGAACTTTTTAGTACATCGTACATATTGTTATCCTCATCCTGAATAAGCGGAGCATCCATAGATACATGGCGTCCTGCATTTTTCATCGACTCCTTAACTTCAGTCTCAGTCATATCGAGTTCGGCAGCGATCTCCTTAATATTAGGTTCTCTTTCATGCAACTGCTCAAGTCGTGCAGAGGCTTTATTGATTTTGTTAATAGAACCAATTTTATTAAGAGGCAATCGAACAATACGTGATTGTTCGGCAAGTGCCTGGAGTATAGACTGACGAATCCACCATACAGCATAAGAGATAAATTTAAAACCTCTTGTTTCATCAAAACGTTGTGCTGCTTTAATTAAGCCAAGGTTTCCTTCGTTTATTAAGTCGGGAAGGCTAAGTCCTTGATTTTGATACTGTTTTGAAACAGACACCACAAAACGAAGATTGGCTTTAGTAAGTTTTTCAAGAGCTACTCTGTCGCCTTGTTTAATTCGTCTTGCAAGTTCTACCTCTTCTTCCGCAGTAATCAATTCAACCTTTCCAATTTCTTGAAGGTATTTATCTAGAGAAGCTGTTTCTCTGTTTGTAACCTGCTTGGTGATTTTTAGTTGCCTCATTCTATTTCAACAATATTAAGATTGATTTAGTTTTACGTATTAAATGTCGAAAATGTTTCGTAAATCAAATTATTATTAGTCCTTCTTTTGTGGTTTCTCCAAAAGAACTTTTCTGGAAAGTTTCAACTTACCTGATCTTTCGTCAATACCAATTAATTTAACTTTAATAACTTCTCCTTCTTTGAGAACATCTTCAACTTTTTCAAGTCTTCTCCATTCGATTTCGGAAATATGTAATAGTCCATCTTTTCCTGGCATTATTTCAACGAATGCTCCAAAAGGAACAATACTCTTTACTTTACCCTCATAAACTTCATTTAATTCGGGAGTAGCAGAAATACCTTTTATCCAGTTTTTGGCTTTTTCAATGGATGGTTTGTCATTTGACATGATGTCGATCAAGCCATAATTTCCATCTTCCTCAATGGTAATAGTTGTATCAGTTTCAGCCTGAATTTGCTGAATGATTTTACCTCCGGGTCCTATAACTGCACCAATAAATTCTTTATCGATTCTCATCTTTTCAATTCTTGGTACGAAATCTTTATAATCTTCCCTTGGTGTGCTTATGGTCTTAGCCATTTCACCAAGTATGTGTAAACGACCCTGACGAGCTTGTTCTAATGCTTGTTCAAGAACTTCATATGGAAGTCCATCAACTTTGATATCCATCTGACAAGCAGTAATACCGTCTTTTGTTCCAGTAACTTTAAAGTCCATGTCACCTAAGTGGTCTTCATCACCTAAGATGTCTGAAAGAATAGCAAATTTGCCATTTTCAGTGTTAGTGATTAAGCCCATTGCAATACCGGCAACTGGTTTTTTCATTTTAACTCCAGCATCTAAAAGTGCAAGAGTTCCACCACATACACTAGCCATGGATGAGGATCCGTTGGATTCTAGAATATCAGAAACTATTCTGATGGTATAAGGATTTTCTTCTCCATGAGGAACCATTATTTTAAGAGCTCTTTCAGCTAGATTTCCATGACCAATTTCACGGCGACCTGGGCTTCCGAACCTTCTTACTTCTCCTGTTGAGAATCCGGGGAAATTATAATGTAAGTAGAAATTGCTCTTACCTTCCATTATTGCGCCATCAACGCTTTGTTCGTTTAGTTTGCTACCCAATGTTACACTAACTAATGCTTGTGTTTCACCTCTTGTAAAAATTGCAGAACCGTGTGCTGATTTTAAATAATCAATTTCAGTCCATATAGGTCTTACTTCATCTAATTTTCTGCCGTCAAGGCGAACATGTTCGTTCAGAATAGCATTTCTAACTGCCTCTTTCTCAACGTCATGATAGTATTTTTTCACAAGTCCTTCAATCTCTTCTCTTTCTTCTTCAGAATAAGTTTCAAGGAACTCTTCACGAATGGCTTGAAATCCTTCTGTACGTTTGTGCTTATCAGCATTTCCTGCTAGAGCGAGTTGATATGTTTTGTCGTAAGTAGCTTCTTTTACTTTTATTTTCAGATCTTCATCATTATTTTCATGGCTGTACTCACGTTTTGGATTAGCAGTGCTAACCATTTCTGCAAGTTCAATTTGTGCCTGGCACTGAACTTTTATTGCATCATGAGCAACTTTCATTGCCTCCAGCATAACAGATTCAGAAACCTCATTCATTTCACCTTCAACCATCATGATGTTATCCATTGAAGCAGCGACCATAAGTTCTAAATCAGCTTCTTCTATATCTTTAATTGAAGGATTGATAACGAATTCACCGTTAATTCTTGCCACTCTAGCTTCAGAAATTGGACCGTTAAAAGGAATGTCTGAAACTGCTAAGGCAGATGAAGCTGCAAGAGCAGCAAGGGCGTCAGGAGCTACATCCTGATCACCAGATATCAACTGTATGATAACCTGCGTTTCTGCATGATAATCATCAGGAAATAATGGTCTTAGGGCTCTGTCAACAAGGCGAGCTATTAATATTTCGTATTCTGATGGTCTTCCTTCTCTTTTGAAAAAACCACCAGGGAATTTTCCAGTTGCAGAATATTTTTCTTTGTATTCTACTGTGAGTGGCATGAAATCCACGTCTTCTCTTGCCTCTTTTGCTGATACAACAGTTGCCAGCAACATGGTGTTACCCATAGTTATAACTACCGCTCCGTCAGACTGTTTTGCTAATTTGCCGGTCTCGATACTTATTGATCTTCCGTCGTTTAATTGTATTGTTTTCTTGATCGCTTCAATGGACATAATTTTATCCTTCTATTTATTAATTTTTTGTGTTTACAAAAACACAAAAAAAGGCAATCGCTATAATTGCCTTTTTCCGTGTTTCTAAGTATCCCGGCATTATTTTCTAAGTCCGAGGTCCTTTATTATCTCACGATACCTAACGATATCTTTGTCTTTTAAATAATCGAGTAATCTTCTTCTCTTACCAACTAGTCTTACCAGTGATCTTTCAGTAAAAACGTCTTTTCTGTTCTTCTTTAGGTGATTTGAAAGATGTTTGATACGAAATGTAAACAATGCAATTTGACCTTCTGCCGATCCAGTATCAGTTGCACTGTTACCGTATTTCTCGAAAATTTCTTTTTTAATCTTAGTTGTTAAATACATATTATATATTCTTTATCTCAAAATTTTGGGCTGCAAAAATATAAACTTTTAGCAAACTACACAATATTTTTTTGATTTATTTTTTTAATATATTTTGCATGGCTCTTTCAGCCATTGCAGTTATTGTTAATGAGGGATTTACACCTGGGTTTGCTGATATAGCAGATCCGTCGATAACATATAGATTTTTATAGTTAAAAACCCTGTGATTTTTATCAATTACTCCCTTCGAAGGATCCTCCCCAATTACACTTCCCCCAAGTATGTGAGCAGTAGATGGAATATTGAAAAGTGTTTCAGTTAATAATACCATCGACTTACCCCCAATTTTTTTACCATATTCATCGGCTAATTTATTTGCTAAAGGTATACTGGCAACTGGTTTTTCTCCTTCAGTAACACTCGATTTCATCCCGAATAAACCCTTTTGAAACCTTAATTTACTGTCGATATGTTGCATGAATAATAATACTATCGACTGTTTGGCAAAATCTCTAACAAACATCCTTTTAATATATTCCTTTGGACTGCTAAGGAGTTTTGTTAGCATTTGCTGCAGACGTGATATAACATTGCCATCAGCAACATTGGGAGTCATTCCCAATCTCCAAAAGCCGCTTCCTCTACCGTATCTTACAGGTTCTAAATGAGTATTCTCATCTGGATGATATATTGAACCTATGGCAATACCCTTGGAGAAGTCTTTTTCTTTATCAGTACTGACACTAAAAATTAAACTTTCATTATTGGAACGAATATCTTGTCCAACCATTTCGCTTAATTTAGTTAATGATTTCTGCTTCAGTTTTAAAAGTAATTTAACGGTTCCCAGCACACCGCCCGACAAAATAACACCTCTGCTTTGTATTTTTGATACCTTTTTAAAATATGAAGTTGAGCTCTGATAACTTAACTCATAACCATCAAGTCCGTCAGTATTATTAAGTGGCTTTATATCGATTACTTCTTTTTCAGCAATTATTTTAACACCCAGTTTTTGTGCAAGATGTAGGTAGTTTTTGTCGAGGGTGTTCTTTGCATTATACCTGCATCCTGTCATACAGGCCCCACACATATTGCAACCACTTCTTTCTGGGCCTTTACCTTCAAAATAAGGGTCATTAACAGTCTTATCAGCTTCTCCAAAAAACACTGCAACCTTTGTAGGTTCAAAATGTTCGGGTCGATCCTGTGAATCTGCCAAATCTTTTAAAATATTGTCTCCCAATTCCAGTTTGGGATTAATGGCAGCTCCTAACATTTTCCATGCGGTTTCATAATGAGGCTCTAACTCTTTTTCCCAGTTGGTAATGCCTGCCCATGAACCTGTATTATAAAATGCCTTTTTTGGCTTTGGTAAGGTGTTGGCATATACCAAAGATCCACCACCAACTCCTACACCTGATATTATTCCGATATGCTTGAAGAAGGTCATCTTCATAATACCATGAAGTTTTAATGAAGGTAACCATAACCATTTTCTCAGATTCCAGTTTGTTTTTGGAAAATCTTTATTATTATACCATTTTCCTTTTTCAATTATAAGTACTTTATATCCTTTTTGTGCAAGCCTCAAGGCTGAAACTGAACCACCAAACCCACTGCCTATAACTATATAGTCATAATATTTGTCAAATGAATTTGTTGATTTATTTTGGCCCATTTGTTTTATTTAATTTGCTCACAAATATTTTTTAACTCGCTGAGATAAGATTTCCAACTGTTTTTCCACTGCTCTATTTTTTCACTTTCAACTATTTTTTGATGTTTGAATCTCAAAATAGTTTTTTCATCATTTTCAGAAATTAGATCGAAAATTACAATTGAATTTATCCAATCAACATTGCCATCAACACATGTCCATTTTATATTTTTATTTATGAGAAATTCAGTAATTTTCATTTTGAAATTAACTTCTGAGCCAAAGGCAAAGGCTGCAATTGTATCTTTAGCAGGAACAGCAATAACCTGAGGAGCAAACCATAACATAAGTTTGTTCTGCTGGCTTATATGCTCAAAAATAATTGATGCCGGAGCCTTTATTGTTTTTTGTAAATTGATGGTATTCATTCTAATAAACTTCTGATTTCTTTTTGAAAAGAAGATAAATATTGGATGCTGAATAAAGAATAATAGCAAATCCTATCATATAAATTATTATCCCGTGACTCTCTTCATTCATGTGTAGAGGCATAAAACCGAATACCATTAATATTATACCAACAATAGTGTAAAAAGGAAGTAAGGCTTTATTTGATTTGTCAGTTATACCGCTGGTTAAATAAAATAAGCCATTAAAGAAAATCCAGAAGGAAAATACTGTCAAGAAAAAATTATCGTCACTCTGGTTATAGGTAAAAATTATTACACCAGCAAAGCCATCAAGCAATAATTCCATCAATACCTTTTGGTTTATTGGTTTATCGAAGTATACAAAAAAGAATAGTAAAGTAATTAAAGCGGCAATTATTAAACTTATGGCAAACATTGCTGAATATCCAGCTATGTTGTTGTTTAGAAAAACGGCAGCCAAACCACTAAGCAATAGTACAAAAGACCTGGCTTTTCTGTAAGTTAAGTTCATTTGGTAAAATGTATTGATTTATTGCAAAGGTAATAAATCAAAAGGACCATTTTAGGTCAATAAAGTACATTTGTCCAAAGTCGCCAAATTCTGTTAATTTGTCTCCTGTAAAGAGTTGACCTACAAGCATTAGGCTTATATTGTCGCTTAAGCTAAAGGTTGTTGAAGGCCCTATATATGCTGATTTGTCCCAAGGGTTAAGCATGCCTGAAAGTGAAACGTTTATAAGAGGAGTAGCAGGATAGGATACCTGAGCAAAAACATCGAAACGTGATGGTGTAAGGTTTTTAACATTTAAACTGCTCGACATAATTGTGGAAAATGAGCCCAGTAAACCTGATGAGTTTTTATATGCATAGTCGGTGGTGCCATTACTATTATAGATGAAAGATATGTTTGCCATTAACTGATTTTTGAAAACATAATTAGCGCTTACAGAGGCGATGATTATGCCTGAGGTGTCAGTGAAATTATTCATATCACGAAACCAGGATGCTTCACCGGAAAATCCTGCTCCACCTATATTGCCTGACCAACCGAGTCCTGCAGCTATATCATCCTGCATTAGGCCTCCAAAAAATTGAAAGTCATAACTCCAATGATTAAACTTATACATTGCTGCTGCTGTTAATTTGAGTGTTTTTTTTGTGTTTATAGAATCTATGGCTTCTATTTTATAATTCAACTTGCCGGCTAATTGCAAGGAGGAGAAATCTCCTGTATAGTATTGTAAAAGTACAGCATCGCTACCTGGTCGTTCTATATAATTGAAATCGAAATAATTGAAAGCATTGAAAATGTCGTTGGGATTCCATACAAGGTTTGTTCCCCAGTTAATACGCTGGCGACCAACAGTTAATTCAAATTTTTCATGGGTAAATTTTGCATACAGCCTGTCGAGATTTGTAAAAAGAACATTATTATCATCGCCTGATAGTTTCCAAGTGAGGTCTAGATATCCATCATCATAGGTTGCAAGTTCTCCATAATCGATAAATTTATTGTAAGTTGAAACCAATGGACCAAAAGTAAAGTTGTTTCTAATTCCGGTATGAAATTCCAGATTATCGGTTGGAGTCCACCAAACATTAATTCGGTTATAGATAGTTGATTGGTTTTGCCATGAATCAAATCCAAATGCCTTGTATGTATCACTTGGTATCCAGGTATTATTTAAATACTCAAGAAAGCCTGTCATCCTTAACTTAGGTTGTGCATTGAGCCCCAATGAACTAATATTTAATATTGCACCTATTATTATTGCAAATGTTTTTGCTTTAAAAACTAATTTCATCAGATAAGATTTTAAATCAGATAATGATTTTATTTTCTGTCGAAATGTTCATCAGATAATATCTTACCATCTTCAATGGTAATTATTCTTCTTGCTTTATCCATTACCCTCTGGTCGTGGGTAGCAAAAATAAATGTAGTATTATACTTCTTATTCATTTGCGACATCAATTCAAGCAAACTGCTGGTGGAAGACGAGTCGAGGTTTGCAGTTGGTTCATCGGCAAGAATAAACTTTGGTCTGGATGCAAGGGCCCTGGCCACTGCAACACGTTGCTGCTGTCCGCCCGATAATTTAGAAGGCCTGGATTTTATTCTGTCTCCTATCCCAACTGCCTCCAGAAGTTCTCTTGTCCGTTTTTCTCTTTCCTTTTTTGGTTTGCCCTGAAGTTGCATAATAAATTCTACATTTTCACCAGCAGTAAGAACAGGAATGAGGTTGTAGGATTGAAAAACAAATCCAATATTGTTCATCCTGAAATCTATGATTTTTCTGGAGTTCAGCTGCCATATATTTTGACCTCCAATTATTACATCACCTGAAGTAGGTTTGTCTAGTCCTCCAAGCATATTCAGAAAAGTTGTTTTTCCCGAACCTGAAGGGCCAACAACGGCGGTAAATTCACCCTCTTTGAAATCTATACTAATTCCGTTAACTGCCTTTACTTTAACCTCACTGGTATTATAAATTTTTGTGAGATCTTTTATTTCGATAACATTCATTTTAAATGATTTTATTTCGTTATTAAATGATATTCTGTAATTTTTATATTGTTATTCAATTCTAAGCGCATCTGCCGGATCATTTTTAAGTGCTTTATATGCCGGATATATAGATGCGATAACTCCTGTAATAATTACTAATATTGTAATATTTACAAGCATTATATAATCTAATTGTGTGTACACATAAGCATCATACCCTAATTGCTGATAACCCTCTGCCCACATGCTCAAATCGATAGGCGTTGTCTCCCAATAATTTGCTGCAAGTCCACCAATAAAAATACCAACTATACCTCCTGTAAGGGAAAGAAGAATAGACTCTAAAACTACCATGGAAAATATTTTTATTTTTCCCATTCCAATGGCCATTAGCATACCTATTTCTTTAGTTCTTTCCATAACCACCATAAGCATAGTATTTATAATGCCAAACAGAAGAGCGAGGAGGATAATAATAATAAAGATATACATATACATATCCATGGCTTCCGTGAGATAATTCATTTCGGGACGTAATTCTTTCCAGTTTTTTACACTTAAATCGGCACCGGCAACTTCTTTTATTTTCTGAGAGATGATTGGAAGCTTATCATTATTGTCGATGTTTATTGCAATTTCGTGTGCTGCCGTTGAAGGAAAGTTAGTTAACTTTTGTATGTCGGAATACCTTACAAAAATATTACTCCCATCAAAAATATTATTGTCAGTTGAGTAAATACCTACGACCCGAAAAGCACCGGAGGTTATATTGTTATTAATATCCTGTACAGTAATGACTATTTTCGACCTTAGTTTTACATTTAGTTTTTCGGCTAACTTCTTTCCAATTAACACCGGGTTTCTTTTGATACCTTTGAAATACTCTCCATCAATAATTTTATTATTTATTGAAGTAACTGATATCTCATCTTCGGGTTTTACTCCGGAAATTAACACTCCTGTGGCAGTTTCTGCAGAGGCGGCCATCGATTGAATAACTATTCTTTCACTCACTCCGGTTACACCAGGAATTTTAGAAACCTTCTCTTTTAGCCCATCAGCATTCAGAATATAATCAGTAAAATCATTGGTCTCCAGAAATTTTGGTTTGTGAATTTGCAAATAGGAAAGTTCTGTACTTATTACCTTTTGGATTCTTTGATCAGCAAGGCCTTTGAAAAATGCTGTGGCGATTACTCCGGCAAAGATGCCCAGAGCCACAGAAAAAATTATTACAAGGCTTCTCACCTTATTTCTCCATATGTTTCGCCATGATATTGAAAGTAACATTTCGTTTTTTTTTATTTCTTAATTAATTGTCTTGTATTTTATTATGCTTTTAAAGCTGTTGTAAGCTTTAAAGTAAAAGATTTTATAAACGGATATATCGCGATAAGCATTGTAATTATCATTACCACTAATGCCTGTATATAATAGATGTCGGGTTGTATTGAAAAGTACATAAAAGGTTCAATTCCCATTTCAATCATTGTTTTTGCTGTATCACCTACAAGAGGAATTGGATTTAAATAATAATAATAGGTCATTGGTACACTAAAAATAAGTCCGGCTGTGATACCAATAAGTCCAATGAAAAATGTTTCAGCAATTAGTATTTTACTCAAGGTAAACCTCTGCATTCCAATTGCTATCATAACACCTAATTCTCTTTTTCTTTCAGAAACCATCATTAAAATTGTCCCTAATATGCCAAAGGTTATAATTATGTAAAGCAGTGTTTTCATAAATAGACCTCCCGCTTTGTCTCCATCTATCATCTGAACCAATTCGGGTTGTAGTTCTTCCCATGACCTAACCATAAACGGTGAATTGATTTCTTTTTTCAGATTACGCATTGCCCTCGATAATTGATAGTTGTCTTCGATCATTATTACCAGAGATGTAATTCTGTCGTATGCAGAAAACAATTCCTGTGTGGTTTTAAGGGGCATATAGATAAATTGTTTATTTAACTCAGGTGAAGGAAATTCCAGTATGCCTTTTATGGGATAGATACCTGCTGCCATTACTCCATGGTAACCCTGTCCGTATAGTATTAAACTATCACCTACTCCTACCTTCAGATAGTTGGCTAAATCTACAGCCACCAATACACCATCCTCATCACTTTTCAGGTATTGTCCTTTACTAACCCATTTTTTTAATTCTGTAACTTTATTTTCACTGTCCGGATCGATGCCGATGATAACACTTCCTTTAGTGAGATTCTCAGAAGAGACCAGAGAAAAATATTCAAGTCTTTCGGTATAATGAGTTATAGTAGACTCATTGTCCACTATTTGCTTAAGAGAATCGCTAAATATAAATGTATTGTTTATGGTTTTGTTTTCGTGGTATTCTTCGGTAAATATTTGCATATAACCCGAATAGAATTTAACCACATTATTTATCATTGCCTCATATGATCCATATTGCATGGAGGTCATAAATGTGGATAGTAAAACACCAAAGAAGATTGATCCTGCTGTTATTACAGTTCTCCATGGTTTTCTCCACAAATTTCGCCAGGCTATTATTATAATTTTCATTTGATTAAATTTTCAACTTTTAATTGATTTAGCAACCTTTATATTGGCCACAAAAAATATTTGATATAGTGATACAAGGAGGAATATTACAAATACTGTAAAGGCGGGACCGAAAAATATTTCAGGATTTATACCAAACATGATTTTTGGTTCAAATCCCATACTATTGTATGTTTCAGCCATTTGTCCTGTAACTATTATGGGGTTTTTATAGAAATAGTATATAACGGAATAACTTATTCCTAAGCCTCCTAAAACACCTATAATTCCTATCAGGAACGACTCTACCATCATCATAAATATCAGGGCTGTTTTTTGAAAGCCAATTGCTATCATTACTGCNCTATCATTACTGCCAATTCTCTCCTGCGCTCGTGCATTAGCATTATTATTGTTGCCCAGACTCCGAATCCAATTATCATGAAAAGAAGTGTCTTAATCATTTTTCCACTGGATTCCTTGCCGTCGATTAAACTCAATAATTCTGGCATTAAATCATCCCATGCGTAAACCTTAATTTCTTCATTTTCAAATTGTTTAATATTATTTTCTACCGAATTTATTTTGAGGGTATTATCTACCATTAGAACAACAGAAGTCACCATGTCTTCGAGGGAAGTAAACTCCTGACAAGTATTAATGTCCATGTAAATAATGTTTTTATTTAGTTCGGGCACCGGCATATCAAGTATGGCTTTTAACTCGAACAAGTTTACTGCACTTGCACCGTGATATCCTTGTCCGAACAAAATAACAGAATCGCCAATATGTAAATTCAGATTTTTAGCTAGTATTTTACCCATCATTATGCTCTTATCTCCACTGGACAAATATTTACCTTCCCTGACTTTCTTACTAAGAGAAGATTTTTCATCTTCCTTTTCAGGGTTTAAACCAAAAATAACTGCTGGATAACTCTTCTCGCCAGAAGAAGCCAGAGCAAATGTTTCCAACCTTTTTTCATAGTGAGTTATATTTGGATTAGCAGATATGGCATCCTCCATTTCCCGTGTAAAAACAAAACTATTATTTAAACTTGGAGTTTCTTTATAATCAGTTTGTTGTATTTGAAGATAGCCTGAATAGAATCGAGCCATATTCCCAATCATATTTTCAAAAGAGCCCTTTTGTATGGATGTCATAAAACTGGCAAAGAATACACCAAAGAATACAGATGCTGCTGTAATGATTGTTCTTCGGGAGTTCCTCCAGAGGTTACGCCATGCTATTTTTATGTATTTAAACATTAGCTTATCTTACTCTTTTCATATTCTGTTTGCTGAAGAAACTGTCTTTTATGCCAACATTATACTCAACCTCCAAAATCTCCATAATTGTTTTATTGCCTTCCTTATCAGTTGGAATCATCTCTATTTTGGTAGGAATTTTACGATCGCCCATTTGTTTAATGTTATATGCATTCTCTGTATTCTGAAGGAAGCCGTCTTCATCAAAATATTCGTTTTTCCATACATTAAAACCATCTTTGGTAATCCATGATTTTATTTTTCCCCAAACAACAGCAGCTTCAGGATGAGGAATAAGTTCGATAACATAGCATTGCTGGCCTCTTATCTCTTCTTCCCCTATTAATTTATGGTCATAATCAACAACTATAGATGATTGCTTTACCAGATCGTCATTTGTAAAATCGCTGCCCATCCACGACTGCATCATCATAGAAGGTGGGATTTTTATCATTCGTGAAATGGTGGGAACATAATTCCACATCTCTTTATTTACTTTAAGAAATACTTGTCCTTTTTCCTTTGCAGGTGCTGTTATGTAAATCATAAATAAATCGTCTCCTTTCGACCAGGATTTCATTTGTATGTTGCGCTCCCATTTTGGTCGTACTATGGTAATCGACATAATTCCTTTGCTGGATTCACCTCGGTTTTTTTGGTCGGCTTTGGCTATAATTTCCTTGGCTGTAAGATTCTGAGCCTGTATTTCAACTATTTGAAACATTAGTACTGCCATTAATAGTGGAATAATTTTTATAGTTTTCATTAATTTTTATTTTAAAAATTTGTCTATTATTAAATCTATTATACTGTCGATTGGAAAGTGTTCCGGATCTATAACATAATTTAATGTTATACCATCCAATAAAGCACCAAGTAAATTTGCATGAGCCACAGGGTCCTTTACACCTTTTTGTTCAAAATATTGAACAAGTGTTTTTAAAAGAGGGGCCAGAAATTCCATAAACTCATTTTCTATGAGTTTCATTACATCAGCCTGCATCATTACAATTAAGTATAGTTTCCAAAAACTTGTGTTTTCTTTCAGTATTGATGAGGTTCCCTTTAGGAAAAACACCATCTCTTCATCGGTTAGTACACCATCTTTATTGGTGTCGAAAACATCAATAATGATTTTGAACCCATCAATAATTATAGTTTTTATGAGATCTTCTTTGTTGGTGAAATAGTTGTAAATAAGTCCTTTTGAAATTCCCGCCTGCTTGGCAATTAAACTCATGGAAGTTCCTGAAAATCCTTTTTGAGCAAATAACTCCATGGCAGTTTCCTTTATCAGAGCCTTCTTTTGCTCCCGAATATCTTTATATTGTTCTTCTGTCCTTGGCATTTAATTTTAATCTATTTTATATTGACTGAACGGTCGGTCAAAAATAGTATATATTTTTCATT
>PKTD01000165.1 GCA_002869315.1 Marinilabiliales bacterium
CTGTTGTACCGTCTTTTACAGTACCAGTTATATTTTGGGCATTTGAAGAAAATATTCCCACAAAACTGATAATGAAGATGGCAAAAATTACTTTGTAAAGATTTCCATTCATATCGTTAATTGTTAGTTTTAATTTCTATGTTTAATTATCGATGTGCTTTATGCACAATTATTGCTTTTGAAAAACTCTGATATAGTCTACTTTCATCCTTTGAGGAAAAGTTGTTTGACTATTGGGACTACCTGGCCAGTTACCACCAACTGCAACATTAAATATAAAGAAGAATTCGTTATGAAATTCACTTCTTGCTGCAGCAGTAATGCTTTCCTGATGATATAGCATATCATCAACATACCATTTTATAGATGTTTCGTCCCATATAAGTGAAAAGACGTGATATGATGTTGCAAGAGTACTGGTAGTAAGTGTATGGCTTCCGCCAGTATAAACATGTCCACCATCATCGTAGTGGATTGTACCATGTGTTATTTTTTCCAGACTATTATCATCATTACCAACCATTTCCATGATATCAATTTCACCACAGGCTGGCCATCCAACTGATGAGATATTTTCACCTAACATCCAAAGAGCTGGCCACATTCCTTTACCATGCGGTAATAGGGCACGTATATCAACTCTGCCATAGGTAAATGAAACTTTATTCTTTGTAACTAAGCGGGAAGAAGTATACTGACTACTTCCTACATTTTCTTTTCTAGCTTCTATAATTAATGTTTCGTTTTCTACAGTAGCATTTTGTTCTGTATAGTATTGCAATTCATTATTTCCCCAACCACTACTACCTGTTCCTATTTCAAAAGTCCAGTTTGATGAATTTACTGAATTACCATTAAATTCATCATTCCATGATAAAGCATAGCCATCATATTCCAATGGTGTTGTATAACCCCTGTCCAATGGAATCGTATCAATTCCCTGAGGAGATGATAAATCTATTTCTTGTGATGCTTTGATAAATCTTCCTGAACTGCCGTATGCTTTAACTACCAATTGGTATAATCCTACATCAGAAAAAGTATATGTAAATAAACCAGTGGTATTCTCAGAAACAGGCTCAGACGCTGAACCTATGTGCAAAGCATATTTCACTGTATTTTGGGCATTAGCAAGGATTTTAGCTTCTCTGGTTTCAGTATCAAGAGAAAGCAATTCAATTGAAAGATCGTATGGATCATCGTTGGGCTCAGCAGGCTCATCTTTATTACAGGCTGTAAACAAAACCATGAACAATAGTAAAAGAGGAAATTTATAGAACATACTATTTATTTATTAGAAGTTAAATAATCCCGGGGCCATGAGGCCCCAGGATTTCTTTAATGTTAACTAAATAAGTTAATTAATTAAACGTAAAGTTTCTTATGTAGAATGTTCCAGGAGCATCATGACCTCCGCCACCTATTGAGATTGCAAAGAAGTCAAGATCAGTTCTTTCGAAAGGTGTATAACCACCAGGACCACTTGTTGGCTCATTTAAGTTCCAAGTTTAAGTAACCCATTGGTCCATAACTTCAGCTTCAGCATCATATTGAATATGGCCATTCCACCATCCATCAGTCTGGCTAGCTTCACCAATAATAACTGCAATACCTTTTGTTAAAGTTCCTGAATAATCATTTGAACTTGGTACATAAACATCAACTGAAACAGTTGTGAAGTTATCAAATTGGATATCATTTTGCATCATAAACTGAAGTTCCTGATAAGTACCTATTCTGTCATACTGTCCAACAGCAACACCAGCACCTGCTGGGTCTGGAGTGCCCATTGTAAATGCCATACTATTAGCAGCAGGACCTTCACCAGGATATACACCAGCAGTGTCAAGAACAACGAAACTTGTACTAGTTTCAAAAGTATTCCACATTTCAGTTGGAGTAAGGTCAGGTAAATCTTCACCATATTCCTGTCCTTCTTCTTCTACATCTGGCTCTAATGATGGATCTGAATAACTAGCATATTTAAATAGCCAGTAACCTGCTTCACCCCAGTCGAAGGCCAAAGTCATTACATCATATCCTTCCATTTCCTCTATTGAAATATTGAATGAAGTAGAGGCAATAGGAACAGTAGTTTCGCCTGTTGGCCCTAACTTAGGAATTCCCATCCATGCGCCCATTCCATCAAGAGTTACATCTCCTGTTGCAGGATCATATGTGTATGAGTGAGTTCCTGATAACCAAGCGCTAACATCAATACCATCTAAATTTACCATATTTTCAGGAGTTGCTTCAAAGCAAATTTCGTAGTTGTCTGTACCGTTAAATACACCATATTCTCCCCAGAACATGCCATTATCATCGAAAACAAAACTTCCATCTACGTGGAATGTGAATGTTTGATAATATAAACAAGGACGTGAACCATCATTAGTTAGACCTTCCCACCAGTTGGCTGGGTTTTCAGCGCTCTCTCCTAATGACATACTAGTACCTTCGCGGAATAATTTCCATGTTTTGGATTCAGTTCCTGCTAGTAATGTTAATGCAGAATTTGGATCTTTAATTTCAAAGGAATCTGAGAAAGTCTTTGAAACTCCAGCATCATTCTTAGCTGTAAGTACAACATCATAACTTCCTGCTGCAGCATAAACATGAGTTGGATCTGTTTCAGTTGATGTATTATCATCACCAAAATCCCATGAGTAAGATGTTGCATTTTGAGAGAAGTTAGTGAACTTTACCTCAAGATAGTTGTCAGTACTTATTTCATACTGGAAACTTGCGATAGGGTCCTTTGCTGGCGGATCTTCATCATCTTTTTTACAAGAACTAAATGTAACCATTGTTCCAAGTAAAATTAACATACTGAAAAATCCGAACCATTTAAAATAATTTCTTTTTTTCATGACTTAAATGTTTAATTAATAAATATTTGTTTAGTTAAAATTTTTTGCCTTATGCAAACGATTACAAAAGAATACATAAAATATATAATTAGCAAGTATTTAACCTCAACAATAATACATCATATTAATAATAATGTACATCAATAATACATCATTGAGTTGCTAAAATTATTGATATTTAAAGAAATAATGAGAATTATGCAATGCTCATGCTAATACATCAAAGTGTAAAATAATACACATTTACTAAAATGATAATATGAATTCTGTCAAATTCGTTTCACGCGATATTCCAAGCTTTTTTCGGAGTCGGTACCTGCTAATTTCCACTCCCCTGGTTGAAATATTCATTAATACTGATATTTCTTTACTTGATATATTCATCCTAAGATAAGCACAAAGTTTAAGTTCTCTTGGTGTAAGATTAGGATAGCTTTGTTTTATTCGCTTTAAAAACTCTTCATGAACACTTTCAAAATGGGTTTCAAATACTTGCCACTGTTTCTCATTATCAATTTCTTTGTTAATACCCCTTATCAAACGTTTTATATCATGCTTTTGAGTTTCAGAGGCTATCATACGTTCCAGTATCTGAAGTTCCTCTCGGAGAGTAATGAGCATTTCATTCTTTTGAAGAGTTTGCATTGTTGAATTGGCAAGTTCTTTATCTTTTAATTTTATGCCCTCTCTTAACTTATCATTTCGCATTCTGATAATTTCCTTTTCCGCTTCGAGGCTTTCCCTTTGAAGAGCCTCCTCTTTTTTACGAAATTGCTCTTGTTGCTCCTTTTCGCTGCGAATTCTTGCTTTGATAAACCGCCGTCTAATAAATAATATAAGTAAGAATGCAAATACAAGTATTATTAAACCATAGAAAACGTATGCCGTAACTGATCTGTAGTATGGTGGAAGAACAGTAAACTCTATTGTCTCTGATTTGCTAATTGTTCCATATATATTTTTCGCTTTAACGGAAAACTTATATTGGCCCTCATGTAAATTTGTATAATTTCTTATGTTTCTGCTATCCCAGTTTGACCATCCTTTATCATTTCCTTCAAGATATGTAGAGTAAACTATTTGATTAGTATTCTCAAAATCATTTGCAGAAAATAAAAATTCCACCCCGTTTGTTTCAAAATCAAGAATAACATTTTGGCTTTTAATATCTTCGTATTTAATTACTGAGTCGTAATACTCTGTCCTTAAAGAAATGATATATGTCTTAAAATCATATGAATAACTCTTTTGGAAAATTGGGTTGTAGTGAACAAATCCTTTTTCTGTTCCTAAAATTACATTGCTTTCACCGTAAGGATAGACAAACTCGAAAGCATCCACAAACTCACCTGATAGTTTTAGGAAGGGTTTTTCAATATTTGAATAACTACCATCCTCCCCAAGACGCATTACACCTAATTTGTCGAAGTCGAAATACCAAAGGTTTTTTTTGCTATCCTGATAAATTGATTGCACCTTAATACCATTGAATATTTCATTGAAATAGTCGTTTCTGAAAAACTCATTTTTGTCATTATCAAATGATAAAACTCCTTTGTCGGAAGTAAAAATAATTTCATTATCAATTTTTGAAAGGCTGGTAACAAAACCTGGAAGATCGGTAGCTTTTGAATTATAAAAGTCCACTTTTAATATACTATCGTATGAATTATTAAAAAAAATGTGGTACACACCTTTATATCCATGAGTAACCCAAAGCGATCCATCTTCATCAAACTCCATTTTTCGAGACGATTGTTCATATCCATCAAATTCACCCGAAAATGTCCATTTATCGTTGCTAAAATTATATGCTTGAAGGCCCGTATATGTACCTGCTATAATCTTATTGGGATTTCCAGGAACTTGTCTGAATACCCAACATCCTGTAGTGCTTGATAATCTTTTAGCCTTATCTCCATTAATTATGAACGCTCCATTATTGTGACCACAAAAAATAGAGTTTCCAAATTTCTGCAATGACCATACTTGCCCCTTTGTTTCGTCTATAAGTTTGATTTCGTTTTGTAAACTTGGCTTAGTGCTATTTAATTCAATTGAAAATAAACCCTGATTTGTGCCAAAATATGCAATCTCATTTTCGATCAAAGAAGTATAACCTGTGCTGAGGTTGTACTTATCAGATATTAGTGAAAGAGGTAAATTTAATTCCAGATAGTCAATACCATGGTCGGTACCTAACCATAAATTTCCTAGAAAGTCAATATCCATGCATAGAATGGTGTTATTTTGTAAGCCATCATTTTTATTTATATATTTTATTGATTCTAGTTTATTATTTGTAATAAGAATACCATTTTGAATGGTTCCAAAAGCAATTTTGTCGTCTGCCAATACATATGTACAATAAACCTGGTTTTTCTTCAGATAATCATTAGTTTTTGATGACATAGGGCTTAGAGTATTACCATCATAAACAAACATACCATCAGAGGCGGTTACTATTGCCATTTTTTCATCCATAGGAATTATACCCCAAATCTCCTTACCTGCAAGTTTTTCCATTCCTTTGAGATGAAATAACTTCCCCAATGCATATCGCATAAGACCTTTAGACATATCATTTACATAATATTCATCATTTACCATATAAGAAAAGTGAAATAGGGAAGGGGCTTTAATAATATCTACTTCGTCACCCTTGAAAATAAATAATTGATAATATGTTTGAAATATTATTCCGTCAGGATGAATAAATATCTTCCATACATCTCCAAAATCCTTTTGATCTTCAGGTAATTTATCAACTAATGAATAATACTCAGCGCCTCCCATTTCATTTATTATATAATAACCTAATTCATCATAACCTCCGGCGTATATTTTGTTATTTTCGCCCTGCGCAATCGACCTTAGAACACTTGAATTAGGAAGGCTATATATATTCCAATTGGCTCCATCAAATTCTAGTAGTCCTTCATTATTGGCAAAATACATCATACCATTAGAACCTTGCTGTATATCCCATGTCTGACTACCACCTTTATAGGTTGATCGCTGATAGTTTTTGATAAAGGGTGCACCCAAACTAGATAACTGTGCCTGAGAAGTAATGCCCAACAGCAAAGTGAATACAAGTATTGATAATTGTCTTAACATGTAGTATTATTTTAAAAGTGCTAATTTATGAAAATCATTGTTAACTAATACATTGTAATTTCCACTGAATTTTATTGATGTATTGTTATAAATATTTAATTAAGGCAGTATATGCTACGGAAGCTTTGATTTTACTATAAAATTATTTAATTATTTCTTAAATTAATAAGAATTTATTGCCAATATTTATTTTGAAACTGAAACATTTTAAGAGCATTATTGCTAAAAATCTTTACTATAAATACTTTTATTAAATCGTCTATATCTGCTTTACCTTCTCTTTATTTATATCTTTGAAATTTATTCGTATTATCCGAATTCAGGATACTTAATTTAAATTTTATGATAAGAAACTTACTAAACTTAAATACATGTTTTATTCTACTTATACTTATTTTTTTTAGTACAAGTTCATATTCACAACTTACTCAACGAGACACAATTGTCAAGTGGAGACACTTTGAATATCAGTTAGATGCAAATGGTGGCATGTCATCATACAGTACAACAAACATTATAGAAGATGAATATGCTGGTGTAGTGATAGAAAATGAATACGTTAGGTTGGTTGTTTTGCCAGAGTTTGGAGCACGTATACTATCATTTTATTATAAACCAACAGGACATGAGCAGTTTTATACAAATGCGGTAGGTAATCCTTACGGAATCGGGGAAGGCAATTTTTACTACGATTGGTTAATGGTGTTTGGGGGTGTGTTTCCTACTTTCCCTGAACCGGAACATGGAAAAACATGGTTTCTGCCATGGAAGTGGGAGTTTACTGAAATCAGCCAAAACAGAATATCACTTAGGATGGAAATTCAGGACACCATTAATTTTCCTGCACATCCGGGGAAGTTTAATAATGGGGAAACTGAAGTAAGATGTGTTTCAACGGTAAGCCTGGAAAGAGGAAAAACATCCTTCGACCTGGAACACAGATTGCAAAATACTAAGTCATTGCCTGTTAATCTTGAGTACTGGACATGTACTACTCTGGCTCCCGGATCTGAACCCGGCAATACATTCACACCTGCAAATTCAGAAATTATAGCACCTATCGATTATGTTTACCTAAAGGATGACTGGTGGTCATGGATGGGTATAGCTGAAGTTAAAGCCTCTGAATATGGGAGCCATGTTTTCCATTATAAGAATCTTGCCATATACGATAACTGGGATGATATGGGAATCGCCTATGCTTACCCTAATATTCAGGAAGATTACTATGGTGTGTTAAATCATACAAATGATGAAGCCATATTTAGAGTATCAAATAATGCAGAGAAAACACCAGGAATGAAATTCTGGACCTGGGGTGCACAACAGGGGCTGAATGCCAATCCCGAAAATTTCTATCATCAGGCAAGGCCTTATATCGAACTTTGGTCAGGACTATCAACGCAATTTTTTGAAGATGCGAGCCTTGATGCCAATGAAGAAATAAGTTGGGTTGAAACATATTTGCCTGCTGTAAGCATGGATGCTTTTAGTACGGTAAATGAAAATGGTGCCCTTCACCTGAAAGCAGTTGATGGCGAAGACGAACGCTTCGAAACAAGAGTATTCTTGAATCTTCCCGATTCTTTATTTACATTATCAGTAGAATTAATTGGCGAGTCGGATATTACACTACATCAGGAAGATTTTCTTTCTCAAAGCGATGTCAGTGATATGCAGTCTTTTTATACCGCAGATTATTCCATTCCTGATGGTGACTATCAATTAAAAGCAGTAGTTTCAAATGAGGAAGAAGAACTTATTTCTTACACTATGCCGGTTAGCATTCCAATATTGCCAAACAGCATACATGAGCAGGAAATTGTTATGCCTAAAGTTATGCGTTTGAATAACAGAAATTTCAAACTTCTTTTTAGTAAAGATATGCCAAGACTAATTGAACTTTATAGTTTAAATGGTCAATTGCTTTATAAAAACAGCATATTTGGCAATGAAACTGTCTTAAAACTTGAAAATAGTGGCTTATTTATAATCAGAGTTTATGAAAATGGTGTGGTTTACCCTATAAAAATAGCATCCTGGTAAAAACAAATGTTTTGATGGATTGATGAAAGAAGATAAAGAAAAAATAAAGCACTACTGCAATATTGATATTCTACATTGATCAGTGAATTTATTGTTTTCATTCACAATTTTTATATTTACCAGGTATATTCCTTCCTGCATAATATCTAATTCTGATAAATAAAGTGTGTATGTATAATTTCCGGCGGGAATATTATCTGAAACAGGACTTGCTACTACTCTGCCATTTAAATCAACAAGATTAATTTCCACATTTGAACGAGTATTTAGATAAAACGATATATTAGCAAACGAACGACAAGGATTTGGATAAACTTTCAGGTTTATATCACTGATATATGTTTCTTCAATACTAAGATAGCCTTTTGATAAATCAGAACTGAACTTAGCAACAAAACCATCTGTAGGACCGAGGAATAAATTACTATAGGCGTTATTTATCATTGGAAGATTATCAGAACGTGTTTGACCGCAAATAAATACATTACCACTCTCATCAATTAATATATCAGTTGCTGATTCATTTGCAACTCCACCATAATATGTTGATGCCATTAGGGAACTTAAGTTTGTGCTCAGGGCTGAAGCAAATGCATCTGTTGTTCCGTTATAAGTTTCATCGAAACAACCACTTACTGTAGGGAATCCTTCATTTTCCGTAGAGTTTGTATATCCAGCAATATAGATGTTGCCGGATGAGTTAACAGCACAGGATGAATTTGCGCTTGCTCCTTCCTCTCTGGTTCCTCCAAAAAAAGTAGAATTAAGGATGTTTAAATCCTGATCAAATTTTGTTACAAACATATCTGTTCCTATTCCACTGTGATTTTGTTGAAATGCATTGTTGGAAATGGGATAAAAATCAGGTGACTGTGTGCCCCCCACAATAATGATATTTCCATTTATGTCCTGGCAAATATCTGTTCCATATTCCCAACTTCCTAAAGTATTTGTTCCACCAAGCAATAATGATTTTTTGACTTGGGATAAATATTCATTCATTTGAGTTACAAAAACGTCAGTACTTCCGGAATGACTTCCAGTGGTATGCGGAAAGTCAGGTGACCATGTTGAACCTGTAACATAAATATCTTCATTAGAACCAACCAGCAATCCGAATGAGTCTTCAGTGTATTTTCCGCCAAGAAATGTTGATGCAATTACACTTCCCAGATTATAATTAAGTCTTGCCAGATATACATCTCCTTCTAACTGATATGTTGATTGGTATGAATTCCCAAAAATAGGCACATCAGGAGAAAAAACATCTCCGCTAACTACTACATCTCCACTTGAAGTAATGTCAATATTAACTGCTTGTCCACCATCATCCAATGAACCCCCCAAATATGTTGATCCTAACATATAGTTCAATTCATTATTAATTTTACAAACAAACATATCGGATGAGCCATTGATGGTTACATCAAAACAACCTTGAACAACCGGAAAATCGCTTGAATTTGTACATCCTGCGATAAATATATCTCCATTCTGATCAATTTTTATATCTTTTCCATAGTCATCACCGGCCCCCGCAATATATATTTCGTACAAAAGAGTTGTCAGGTCTTTGTTGAACTTTAGCATTACAACATCATAATCGTCATCATCAGGGAGTTTTGTGTTTCCCACAACATAAATATTTCCCTGTTCATCGATATCCATAGCATTTAGGACTATGTTGCCAGTAATAGAATTACCCAAACCAAAATAAGTGCTTCCAAGTAAGGGATCAATTATCAGTTCTTTTGATTTATCATAATTGCCAACTACAAAACCATAATAATCTTTATTAACCTTGTATCTTATGTCTATAAGTTGCCTGTAACCGTCGTATTCCTGATAGGCAATAGGTTTGCTGTAACTTATTTGGATGCCCTCATTGTCAAATATCAGAGCTCCCTCATCATTTATCCTGAGTTTTGATCCCTCAATATTAACATTAATCATAGCGGGATCTGTATATGGTGCAATAAAATATCTTTTTTCAATGGTCGACTCCCTGACAACCATATCCATATCTATACCATCGTAAATATTTTCGAAAAATACACTTTCGTATTTACGTGACTTATAACTTGAGACATTGCTGGTAGTTTTGTAAAATTCTGCAAGATATCTCAGGTTTTCTGATTTAGGAAATACCTGATATCTATTACTGTTTTTGTAACTTTCTATAATATTATTATTCCCTGATAATACATTTCCTTTAGTTGCATCTGAGTAAACAATATCACCATTATTTAAGATGAAAATATTAGATATGCTTGAGAGGAGAAAGAATGAACATTCATTGGAAAATTGCCCGGAGTTTTCCACGAAGGCAGTTAGTTGTACATTAATTTTTTTGTTTAAAAAGTTGTCTTTTTCTATACCTGAACCCGAGTAAATAAAGTTGGTTATCAGAAATGTAAAAATAGTCAGACAAATACTTTTTTTGGATAAGGTAGATTTTAAAATAGTTTTCATAGCGCATTTTTTTATTTCAAATTACCTTAAAATCAAACTTGTATCAAATGCTGTAAATATTTGCTATAAAATTTTTATTATTTGTTGCCGGATAATTATTTGTTGAAATAGGTATTATATGAAAAATTAGAAATTATGATCATTAGCCATTAAAATAATCACTTAACTATTATTTCTGTTGTTTTATGCATCTCTATTAATAAATGGTATTAATAATCTGAACAATTTTTTGTACAGATTAAAAACAAATGGCTATGGTTTATGCGTTTACA
>PKTD01000310.1 GCA_002869315.1 Marinilabiliales bacterium
AGGTGTTGGTAAAACCGTAATTATTATGGAGCTTATCAACAATATTGCAAAATCCTATTCCGGACTTTCTGTATTTGGTGGTGTTGGGGAGCGTACTCGTGAGGGTAACGACCTTCTCCGTGAAATGATTGAATTGGGAGTTAGAAAATATGGTAAAGAATTTGAAGAAGATATGGCCAAAGGCGGATGGGATCTTTCTAAAGTTGATAGAAAGGAACTAGCTGAATCACAGGACACACTTGTTTTTGGTCAAATGAATGAGCCTCCTGGAGCGCGTGCACGTGTTGCACTATCAGGACTTACACTGGCAGAATATTTCCGTGATGGAGATGAAAAATCAGGTGGTCGCGACATACTTTTCTTTATCGATAATATTTTCCGTTTTACTCAGGCAGGTTCTGAGGTATCGGCCCTTCTTGGTCGTATGCCATCAGCAGTGGGTTATCAACCTACTCTTGCAACAGAAATGGGTATTATGCAGGAAAGAATTACTTCCACAAAACGCGGATCGATTACTTCAGTACAGGCAGTATATGTTCCTGCTGATGACTTGACTGACCCGGCACCGGCAACAACTTTTGCCCACCTCGATGCTACCACAGTATTGAGTCGTAAAATTGCCGAGTTAGGTATTTATCCTGCAGTGGATCCATTGGACTCAATTTCAAGAATCTTAACTCCTGACATTGTAGGCGATGAGCACTATAATACTGCAGAAAGAGTTAAAAATATACTTCAGAGATATAAAGAATTACAGGATATTATTGCAATTCTAGGTATGGATGAACTTTCGGAAGAAGATAAACTCGTTGTTCACAGAGCAAGAAGAGTTGCTCGTTTCCTTTCACAACCATTCCACGTTGCAGAACAGTTTACAGGTCTTAAAGGAACCATAGTTTCCATAGAGGATACCATCAAAGGTTTTAATATGATTTTAGATGGAGAAGTTGATGAATATCCTGAAGCAGCATTTAACCTTGTGGGAACTATTGACGAAGCAATTGAAAAAGGTAAAAAATTAATTGCTGAAAGTAAGTAATTCTCTTATTAATTAAATAGCATTTTAGAATGAAACTAGAGATTATTACTCCTGACAAAACAATTTATAATGGTGATGCAGAATTAGTTCAGTTACCAGGAATTGATGGCTCGTTTGAGATTTTAAATAATCACGCACCAATGATATCAGCCCTTAAAAAAGGTGAAATAAAAGTTAAGAAATCAACAGGTGATGAGTTCTTTGAAATAAACGGAGGAGTAATTGAAGTTTTAAAAAATAAGATACTTATTCTGGCTGAATAATTATTGATTCAGTAAGATATAAAAGATCCCGCTAAATTATTTGGCGGGATTTTTTTTGCAATAAATTCCAACAGCTTTTATGGCCTCTGAGTTACCCATTTCTGCAGCCTTCGTCCAGTTTTTACAGGCTTCATCCATATTCTTGGTAAAGAAATATGCCATACCCTTATTCATATAAATCCTGGAATCATTAGGACTATATTTCTCGGCCATTTCCAAGTCTATTAAAGCTTCATCATATCTTTTTTGCTGCCCTAAAAGAGTACCACGATTATAATATGCCAATCCATAACCAGGAGCCATTTCTACTGCCTGATTAAAATAGCCCAAAGCATCATCAAACTGAGCTCTTTCAAAATATATCAAACCAATTGAAAGTACAGAATTAGAATCCTGTGGGTTATAGTTTAAAGCGTCCTGATAATATTTTAATGCCAATTCCTTCTGGTTGGTTTCATAATAAATCTTGCCCAGGTTATAATTGGCAAGAGCATTTTCAGGATCATACATTAATACTTCCTTGAAAGCATCTATGGCTTCCAGATTATTTTTTGAATTATATGCATCTACACCTTCTTTAAATGCTTTTCTGGCATTTCTTAACTCATCATCACGTTGCTCCTGTTCTGGAGTTTTTGTTGTTTTCGATGTTATTTTTAGAGCGCTATTTTTATTAACACTAGTGTCAATCTTAACTACATTTGGATTTGAGTTTATCCAGTTATCAGCTTTCTGCGCATCAATTCCATTATCCGGATTCTGTATAATTGTATCTTTCTTAGTGTTTTGTGCATTATTTTCCTGTACATTATTTTGGCAGGAAATAAAAAATAAAACTGTAAATGATAATACTAGCAATCGTGTCATATTGATAAAATATTTTGATTGCAAAGATATAATTTTGGAAAGACAAATATTTTAAAAAAGTTTAAACTGAGTGTTTAATTTCCAACTCCAACACTTGCTGGTACTGAAAGATGTGCCTGAACTATTTTCCATCCATCATTTTCCTTGGAAAGAACACCTGTAAAACGAAGTCCCTGGTACTTTTGTGCCTCCCCATCATACATGAAGTTATAATTCAAACTCTCTGCAAACCAGGCAGTACATCCATCATCAGAAATCTTTATAAACTGGTCGGAGGCAGCAATATATGTATCTTCAATTTGAGCAAACTGACTCTTCACAGCATTCCTGATATTTGTCCAGCCAACCAGCCTTTCATGAGAATCAGTTCCATTTAAAATAATATCAGGTTTCGGAGACCAAATGTGCTCTATTAACTCGATATCCTGAGTTTCATTTGCAATGATATATTTTTCCAGAACTTGTTCAATTGCGATAGTTTCTTTGGCTAAATTAACTTGATTTTTTCTCATACCGCCACAAGAAAAAAGTAATACCATTGTAGAAACAAAAATTGTGTATAAACTAAGCTTTTTCATATCAATTGTTTTAGAATGTACAAGTCTATTGACTATGCCATTAGGTTTCTAATAAGTTGTGAATATACAAAATTATAACACTAACTTCAAGTTTTTTAACTCTTTAATGAACTTCATTTTACAAAATTATGGAGTATAAAATGGAATAAAAAAGACACTTTATACCTAAATTATTGCAAAAGTTCGATTTTAGACAGTAAGCCGAGAGTCAGATGATGCATTATAACTACCTGTATTCCTGTTTTTTACAGTGTTTTGAAATTAATCAAAAAAAGGCTTTTGTATATCGTTAATTATTCGTAAAATTGCACACATTTTAACCACATATTTGCCTTTTTGGATGAATAAAATATCAGGTATGATAAAAGCACTTAGGCTTTCAGCAATTTTACTGTTGATGATGATGGCAACAAATCAGATAATTGTAGCACAACATCATAACAATGAAGCAAATGAAGATTGGGAAGAAGAGGTAATGGAAGAAGAATTTCGTGCCGGAGATATGATAATTGAACATATAACCGATGCTTACGAATGGCATATTATTACCATGGGAGAAACTCATGTTAGCATTCCTCTTCCTGTTATTCTTTACGATCAGGGAGAATGGCATTTTTTCATGTCAAGCAAACTACATCACGGACACGATTCTTACAAAGGATATTTTGTTTCCCACAAAGATTTTAATTCTGGAAAACTAGTAAGACTAGATGATGAAGGTCATGAAATGAGACCTGATTTAGATATTTCCATTACCAAAAATGTGCTTGCCATATTCCTAAGCATGATAATCATGATTATTGTTTTTGTAAGTGTAGCAAATACTTATAAAAAGCGTAAAGGAATGGCGCCAAAGGGTTTACAGTCATTTTTAGAGCCCATAATACTTTTCGTAAGAGACGACATAGCAAAGGCCTCCATAGGTGAGAAAAAATATGAAAGATACTTGCCTTTTCTACTAACTGTTTTCTTTTTTATTCTGCTTAACAATCTCCTGGGGATTATTCCTTTATTCCCCGGAGGAGCTAATGTTACTGGAAATATTGGAGTAACAGGAGTAATGGCATTATTTGTCTTTATAATAACAACTTTCAGTGGAAATAAAGCATATTGGACACATATTTTTAATGCGCCGGGAGTTCCTTGGTGGCTTAAACTACCTGTTCCACTTATGCCGATTGTAGAACTAATGGGAGTTTTTACTAAACCTTTCGTACTAATGGTTCGTTTGTTTGCAAATATTAGCGCAGGCCACATTATTATTTTAGGGTTTGTGAGTTTGATTTTCATCTTTGGAAAAATTTCCGAAGGTTTAGGATATGGTGTTTCTATAGTTTCTGTTGGATTTTCAATCTTTATGGATTTCCTCGAACTTCTAGTGGCATTTATCCAGGCATATGTTTTTACATTGTTGTCGGCTTTATATTTTGGTATGGCAACAGAAGAACATCATTAATAAATTTGAATTCCATTAATATTAATAAATAAAATAAAAATTATGGATCTTTTAGCAATTTTACTCCAGGTAGCCGCAGATCTTGCTCCTTATGCAAAAATGGGTGCAGGTATGGGTGCAGGTATTGCTGCAATTGGCGCTGGTATTGGCATCGGACAAATTGGTCGCGGTGCAGTTGAAGCAATTGCTCGTCAACCTGAAGCAGTAGGTGATATTCGTTCGAATATGATCGTTGCAGCAGCGTTGATTGAAGGTGTTGCATTCTTTGCAATTGTTGTTTGTTTGTTGATCGTTTTCTTATAATAAACAACAAAATGCCGGTAAGATATAGCGATTGGCTGTATCTTACCGGATATTTATTGAAATAAAAAATTAAATTTTAGATATATGTCACTTATAAATCCTGGTTTTGGTCTCGTTATTTGGATGACAATCGCTTTACTTGTTGTCCTTTTCGTGCTTAAAAAGTATGCATGGAAGCCTATCATGGAATCTCTCAAAGAACGAGAAGAAGGTATCGACAAGTCTTTACGTGCTGCAGAAGAAGCGCACGAAGAGATGAAAAACCTTAAAATTGATAATGAAAAACTTCTCAAGGAAGCTAAAGAAGAAAGGGATGCAATATTAAGAGAAGGTCGTAAAATTAAAGACAAAATGATAGAAGATGCTAAACTAAAAGCTAATGAAGAAGCATCTAATATTGTAGAAAGTGCCAAAGATAGAATTGAGCATGAGAAAAAAGCTGCTATTGTAGAAATTAAAAATGTTATTGCAGATCAGGCAATTACAATTGCAGAGAAAATTCTCAGAGAAGAGTTTAAGGATAAAGCAAAGCAGAAGGATTATATTAATACCCTTTTGAAGGAAACTAATTTAAACTAATAAAGAGTAATAATGAGAGTAACTTTATTAGCAAAACGGTATGCACAAGCTCTTTTCGAGTTAGCTTTGGAAAAGAAAATTCTTGAAGAAGTTTCCAAAGACATGATACTTGTAGAGGAGGTCATTAACAGCAGTAAAGAATTAAGACTTCTGCTCAATAATCCCGTAATCGATGCTCACAAAAAGACAGCGGTTATGGAAAAAATTTTCAAAGGAAATATTGAAGAGCTAAGTCTGAAATTTATTCTTCTTATTGCACGTAAGGGTCGTGAAAAATATATTCCCTATATATCAAAAGCCTTTAATGGCATATATAAAGATTATAAAAATATTGTTGATGTCACTTTCACAACTGCATATAAATCCGACAAATCTGTTAAGGATGGAGTATTGAAAGTGCTTGAAAAAGTTACTGAAAAGAATGTTGAACTTCAAGAACTCATTGATGAGGACATCATTGGAGGATATATATTTAACCTTGAAGATTATCAATATGATGCAAGCGTTAAAACTGAATTGAAACGCATGAAAAAAGAATTTTCAAAGAACCTTTTTATAAAGAAATACTAATAAGAAAAGATTATAAATATGGCAGACATTAAACCAGCTGAAGTATCAGCCATTTTGCGTAAAGAACTTGCAGGATTTGATTCTTCAGTAGTTTTGGAAGAAATTGGATCTGTATTACAAATAGGCGATGGTATTGCACGTGTTTACGGCCTATCAAATGTTGAAGCAGGAGAATTGGTTGAATTTGAGAAAACCGGTTTGAAAGGGATTGTACTTAATCTTGAAGAAGATAATGTAGGTATTGTACTTTTAGGCCCTGTTGATGATATCAACGAAGGTGATAAAGTAAAACGTACCGGAAGAATAGCCTCTATCAATGTTGGTGAAAAACTTCTTGGTCGTGTTATAAACACCCTAGGAGAACCTATTGATGGTAAAGGTAAAATTGAAGGCGAACTATTTGAAATGCCTTTGGAAAGAAAAGCACCTGGTGTTATTTTTCGTCAACCGGTTAACGAGCCTCTTCAAACAGGTATAAAACCTATCGATGCCATGATTCCTATTGGTAGGGGTCAGCGTGAGTTGATTATTGGTGACCGTCAAACTGGAAAAACTGCTATTGCCATTGATACTATTATCAATCAAAAAGAGTTTTACGACAAAGGAGAACCTGTTTATTGTATTTATGTAGCCTCCGTACAGAAGGGCTCAACTGTTGCAAACATTGTACAAACTTTAGAAAAAAGTGGTGCAATGGCCTATACAACAGTAGTAACTGCCACAGCTTCTGATCCTGCTGCCATGCAGTTTTATGCTCCTTTTGCAGGTGCTGCCATTGGTGAGTATTTCCGTGATACATGTCGTCCTGCACTGGTTATTTATGACGACCTTTCAAAGCAGGCAGTTGCATATCGTGAAGTTTCATTGCTATTGCGTCGTCCTCCTGGCCGTGAAGCATTCCCTGGTGATGTATTCTACTTGCACTCGCGCTTACTGGAACGTGCTGCCAAGATTATCAATGTGGATGAGATTGCTAAAAACATGAACGATCTTCCTGAAGTTCTTAAGGATAAAGTTAAAGGTGGTGGTTCATTAACCGCTCTTCCTATTATCGAAACTCAGGCCGGAGATGTTTCTGCATATATTCCAACTAACGTTATTTCTATTACTGACGGTCAGATTTTCCTTGAATCAGACTTGTTTAACTCAGGTATTCGTCCTGCAATTAATGTGGGTATTTCTGTATCACGTGTGGGTGGTAATGCTCAGGTTAAATCAATGAAAAAAATCGCTGGTACACTTAAGTTAGACCAGGCACAATATCGTGAACTTGAAGCATTTGCCAAGTTTGGTTCCGACCTCGATGCAGCAACTATGGCTGTACTGGAAAAGGGTAAACGTAATGTTGAAATTCTTAAGCAAGCTCAATATTCTCCAATGAGTGTTGGTGATCAGGTTGCTATTATTTATTGTGGAACAAAAAATCTTATCAAAGATGTTCCTGTTGAAAGAGTTCAGGATTTCCAAACAGAGTTTCTTCACCACCTTAACGATCACTATGCTGATATTGTAAAACAGTTGGGATCAGGTACACTTAATGATGAAATTACTCAGGCATTAGAAACGGCAGCAGCAGATGTTGCCAATAAATATAAAGCATAAACATATTTAATTTAATATGGCTAATTTAAAAGAAGTAAGGACACGTATTAGTTCGGTACAATCTACAATGCAGATTACCAGCGCCATGAAAATGGTGGCTGCATCTAAATTGAGAAAAGCACAGAATGCTATAATTACTATGCGTCCTTACGCTTCTAAACTTAAAGAGATAATGCAAAATCTTAGTAGTAATCTGGAAGGTTCCGATGATGGTATTTACGGAACCGACAAAGGAGACGAAAAGGTTTTATTAGTTCCAATCACATCCAACAGGGGTCTTTGTGGAGCCTTTAATGCTAATGTTGTTAAAGAAACCGTATCTCTGATTAATAAAAAATTTAAATCACAAGTTGAAAAAAATGATTTGAGTTTGTATTGTATTGGTTCTAAAGGTGCTGATCTCTTAAAATCAAAAGGATACAATATCAAAGCAGTTAATCATGATATCTTTGATGAACTTACTTTTGATAATGTTGTTGAAATAGCAGAATCATTAATGCGTCAATTTGCTGATGGCGAATACGATAAAATAATTATTATTTACAATCAGTTTAAGAATGCTGCATCACAAATTATGATGACGGAGCAATTCCTGCCATTGGTTGAAAGTGAAAGTGAAGAAGAGGGCAAGAGTCATCAGGCTGACTTTATTTTCGAACCTAATAAGCAAGAGATACTTGATGAAATAATCCCTAAAACTATTAAAATTCAGCTCTATAAAGCTATTCTTGATAGTTTTGCATCTGAACATGGAGCTCGTATGACTGCCATGCATCAGGCAACTGACAATGCTAACGATTTATTACGTGACCTTAAACTTACTTATAATAAGGCTCGTCAGGCAGCTATTACTAACGAAATTCTTGAGATTGTTGGTGGTGCCGAAGCATTGAATGGATAATTAAATTTGAATAAATAGTACCTTTTTTAATTAATAAACGAAAGGCTGCTTTTTTAGCAGCCTTTTTCTATGCAATTAATTAAGCAAATTCAAGCCCAAGGATTTTGTTGGTAAAAACATTTATCTTTTTGTCATCCTGCTTTACTTCTTTATATAACTCATTGTCATTAAGAATGTTTAACAAATCGCTATACATCCATTTTGCATAGTATTTCCTGGCGAATATAGTACTAAGAAAAATGTAAAGCTTATATGGATTGAACTTATCATGGCTCTCATCTAAGGTGAAAAGGGTTTGAATATTTTGCTCTTTGTCTTCATTTATATCACGTATGTCATCAGTCATCTGACAATATAAAGTCCATAATATTGATTCTCTAACATTATCATTTAAATCATTACATAGTTGCTGATTAACTGCAATTAATGAAAACTGGGTCTTTAGAGCTGCCAAACAACTTTTACTTATGAGCATTTCCTTATTTCCCCTTTTATAATTAAAACATAAGTCTTCATACTGCGACTGCTCTAAAAGGAATAATATCTTATAATAAGCCTCATTATCACTAAAGGGGAAACGCGACTTACAATCTTCTGCCACCTGTTTAACAAATGAATAAAACCTGCATTGTGAAAATTCCGAATAATCGCTATTAGATAAAACTCTTTGTACTATATTATGAAAATCCTTTTTTTCAGAATCTGAATAATTTGGGGAGTCTAATATCTGATCAGATATTATATAAGTAACACCAATGTAATATCCCATATAAAACATTTTCTCCATAGTAAACATCAGGCTTTTGGGCTTTAAAACATTAGTGTTTATAAATTTTGTAATAACATTTGCCAATACAACTTTAACTATTTGATGCTTCTTTGAACTAATATCAATTTCAGGAACAAAATGTTGAAGATTTTCTATCTCCCTGTCTATAACAGAATTATAAAATTTTACTATTTGTTTAAATCGCCTAAACCTTATATTGATAATAAACAGCAAAAAAACTATCTTAAAAAAATGATTAAAGGAAAATTTATACTTTCCCAATGTGGTCATCAAATAGTATTTATGTAATACATTTATAAAACTGGGATTTCTGGGCTGATGCTTATTTTTTATGTAGGATAATTCCGGATGATGGTCTCCACTAAAGAATTCATTTTGCTCGAAAACTGTATTTATTCTGCTTTCTGCCAGAGCATACAAATCCCTGTACAATTGATTATATTTTTTTAATCTATTCAACTAGTGTAAGTTATACAATTTTACACTTGCTAATATAAGAATTAAATTGAAATATATTCATTTATTTAGGTTTTTAAAATATAGTCGGGTTAAGACCTTTTTTAGTTCTCTTTCCATTATCATTTCTGATACTACGTCAGAAAGAGGTCGTTCTTTTTGTTTCTCGGCCTGCTCATAAATTTTACTTTCCGGAATGTCAATCTGATACAAAAGTGATAATATTTTAACCGAATTTACCTCTAAAAGTCTTCTTATCTGTACTTCTAACTCATCAAAAACCTCTTTCCAACTATAGTCTATTCCTTCTGAATAATTAATTGTAAGGCCGAATAAAGCAAAATCTTTTTTAATTTGTAAACTCGTTAATTCAACTAGTTCTTTATCATTCCGGTATTTTGCTAATTCGGTATTGGAAAGATTTGGCTTTTGCATAATTTATAGTATAATAACACAATACAAAAATAAACAAACAGGTATACAACAATTGTTTAATTTTAGCGAAATTTAAATAATCATATGCGACTAACAGTTTTATTTATTCTTATTGCATTAATTTGCTCATTTCCAACAAATATTCAATCGCAAAATATAAACGACTTTCAAACTGATGAGAGCACATTATACTCGATGAACAAGCAGGTTGGACAGTTTGTCAGGCGATTTAATATGGAAGAAGATAATTATGGTAAGTTTTTAAATAAGGATGATAATCGATATCATAATAATGCATTAAGAGAAAAGCTATTGCCAAATATGTTCGACACTTATAATCCCAGAACATCAGGAAATTTAAAGCAATACTTTATTGATGATGTTACAAATCCTAAAAATCCTGTGTTTCTTAATTTTCTCGATAAAAACTGGTATGCTGAAGTTTCGGCAACTTTTGAGGCCGACGGAAAGGATGTGAATATTATTATATATTTACGTATTCAGGAAGAAAACCTGGGATCTAAATGGATAATCAGTAATGTATATTATAGTTATTTCCCTCATTTATTCCCCATAGCCGATACGCTGGAAAAGGCAAAGTATTTCCTGCATCCCCAAAGTCATGAGTTAGATTTTATGAACCTTCATAAAGCCCTCGACAATCCTAATCATATTGAATATTACGCTTCCAACGACTACCATCCTGATTATCTTACTTTGTTTTTTTACCAAATGAAAAAAGGTAAATTAAAGTTTAAGGAAATAAATTCTGTAAAGTTTCATTTTCTTCAAATAAAAAACTGGTATTTCGAATTGTCTTACTTCAATCGTAACGACAGCAATTCTGGTTGGCTTATNGGTGAACTAATTAAATCATACGGACTATGCAAATAAAACAAATTTTAGCCCTCTTCATTCTGCTATATTTATGGAATATCTCTGCCAATTGTCAAAATGAAATCAAACTTACAGCAGAAGAAATTGAAGCATATACACAGCAAAGTAAACAAATGGTGAGTTATCTGGAAGGCACATTAAATTTCCTTGGAGACCCCAACGAAGTTGCTTCTGAAAAAGACATAATCATTAATGAAAGTTATACAAAAGTTTTTGTTAATGATGAAGTTCAGATAGAAGATGATCTGGATGAAAACCGTGAAATTGCCCTAAGTAAAGACGTGCAAGCCTACCTTAAGGATATCGATTTCTTTTATAAAAATGTAAGTTTCACATATGAA
>PKTD01000035.1:0-1855 GCA_002869315.1 Marinilabiliales bacterium
CTAGTGACAATGCCTTCAGCATGGTAGAAAGTCTTCCTCAAATTTTGGGACCTGGAGAAAGTAAAACATTGCACATTCTTTTTAACCCTACTGAAGAAAGAAGATATACCACAGCAATTTCATTATTTACAGATAATTTCAACCGCAGAATAGCAAAACAATTCCGAATAAATACTGATGTGGTACTTGCAGAAAGTGAGAATGTTGCTGGCCTGGGAAAATTTGTAATATATCCAAACCCAGTAAAATCAGTATTAAATATTGATTCTAATGAAGGAGAACTATCAGAGATTAATATCCATGATGCTAAAGGTAGAAACGTTTTATCAGTAGAAAATATTGAGAAAAAACAATACTCAGTAAATATTGAGCACTTACCAAAAGGTATTTATTTTATAAATTTAGTATTAAACAATAATAACTTTAGTCGAAAAATAATAGTTGACTAATTGTTAATTATTAATTAAATCAAATGTTTTACCATCTAATATTTTGTATTTCACGTATTTTAGTAAAATATTAAGTAAAAAAATAATTGTCATGAAAGCATTAAAATACATTTTTGGAGTTATTATAGGTATTATAGTTCTGGTTTTAGTTGTTGCAGCCTTGGCACCCAAAGATTATGCTGTTGAGAGAGAGATAACTATCGACAAGCCACTTCCTCAGGTATTTAACTATATTAAATATCTAAAAAATCAGGATAATTATAGTGTTTGGGCAACTATGGATCCTGAAATGAAAAAGTCATTCAGAGGTACTGATGGTGAAGTTGGCTTTGTTTCTGCGTGGGAAAGTGATAAAGAAGATGTTGGAAAAGGCGAACAGGAAATAATGAGCATAGATGAAGGCAAACGCATTAATTTCGAATTAAGGTTTATGGAACCTTTTGAAGCAACTGATAATGCATATATGATTACACAAGAAGTTGCGCCTACTATAACAAAAGTTAAATGGGGGTTCTATGGTAGTATGGATTATCCCATGAATCTAATGCTCATCTTTGTGGATATGGAAGGAATACTGGGAGCTGATTTACAAAAAGGTCTTGAAAATCTGAAAAAGGAACTGGAGTAGAAGAGGAAATGATGAGTTATGACTTATGAATTATGAGTTAATGGAAGATGTTTCTTTAAGTAACTAATGACTAATAACCAATCAACATGCAAACAAAAGCAAAAACAGTAGAAGAATATATTGCAAATATTCCTGACGAAAGGAGGGAGGCAATAGTAAAATTACGAAAGGTGGTATTAGAAAACCTTCCTGAAGGATTTGTAGAGGAAATGAATTATGGAATGATAGGTTATGTAGTTCCTCACAGTATTTATCCCGACGGTTATCATTGTGCTCCTGAACTGCCTTTGCCCTTTGCTAATATTGCCAATCAAAAGAATCACATAGGATTTTATCATATGGGTGTTTATGCAGATCCAGACTTAAACAAATGGTTTACACAAGAGTATGCTAAAGTTTCTAAATATAAACTGGATATGGGAAAGAGTTGCATTCGATATAAAAATCCTGATAGAATAACCTATGAACTAATAGGGGAACTAATGCAAAAAATGAGCGTCGAGGACTGGATAAAACTTTATGAGAAAAATTATAAAAAATAACTTTTTATAATATTGTTTTTTAAAACTATAATACATTTATAATGCACTGATATTGTGCTTGTAGATAGTATTTTATATCACTAATATTGCTTGTATGCGAATAATATTTACTTTCTTAACAATAATCCTCTTTAACTCCCTGAGTTTTACACAAACAGTTAACTATAGAATTTATTCTGATACTGAGCTTTTTAGAATGATTGAAAATGAGCAAGACAGCATATTCAGTTTAAAAG
>PKTD01000035.1:1876-3709 GCA_002869315.1 Marinilabiliales bacterium
TACGGATATGGTAAAAGATGATACAATTTTCATAAACAAGATAATAGAACTTGAAAATGTACATTTTATACAGTCGGAAGTTAATTCGTCAAATGCATTAAATAGAATTGTTTTTAACAGAGATGCAAAAATCTTAAATAGTACTGCCGCATTTTTCAATAACTGCATTTTCAATGGTGATATTGAATTTCTAAGCAACAAACCTCTGGATGAGATTGAAGAAAGGGTTGATAAACTATTTTATGGCTATAATTCAGATGTTTTATTCTCAAATTGTATTTTTAAAAACAGTTTCACCTTGGATATAATTAGTATTGAGGTTTATGAGCCCTTGAACATAAGAATCACTAATTCATTGTTTTATCCTGTAAAAAACAAGTCATCAATTTAAATTGCAGTTAATAATATTCGTTCTATAATTTTTGAGAATAACACTATTATTGGTGATAGTTTTTTTAACTTTTTTATCGATACTGCAGGTGAAACTTATATTGCCAAAAATGACTTTGGAGATGTGCGATTCGATTTTTTAAAGGCCTCTGTAAATAGTGCACAACTTTGCGCTGTTGAGGATAATATTTTCAATAAAGATTTATTCCTCACCATCGACAATTTTAATCCCGATCATGTTTATAGATGGAATCAGTGGAAAAACAAAGTCGTTACAAATTATGGTTATACTATCTATATGCAGCATTTACTTGATAAGGATAGCGCGAATAACTTGAAGTTTAACGAGATGTTTCAAAGCGACAGCATTTTTAATACCTATAAAAATCAATTTCGCATTGAAAATGCCAAGGCATACAAATATGAAATGCGTTTGCTGGGTAATTTCTATGATTTCTATAAAGCCCAGCATGATAAAGAGTTTGCCAGCGATGTTTACGTTGAGTTAAAAAATCTGGAAACCAAACGATATAAATACTTATACAAAACACAACCTAGTTTTAATACTTTTTTTACATGGAGAATTAATAGTTTCCTAAGTGTATTTTCTGCTTATGGTACAAAACCGGCAAATGCCATAATATTTTCATTTTACGTAATCATTATTTTTGGATTTGTGTATTTGTTTTTCCCCAACTCATGGGATAAGCATGGAAGAAACAGAATAATCAACCGTTACTCTTTTTTCATTAAATATATGAAATCTAATTCCGGAATTCATGAGGTTTATCTGGATGATAAAAATGATCAACTCATGGAATATGAGGAGTTTAAAAAGTTTATCGAAAATTCAAATAAGACAATTCCGGCCTTCTTTACTGTTACCGCTCTACCACTTTACAAATGGGCCATTTCAAGTACAAAACTAACGGCCGCTTTCTTGCATAAAATTGATATTATTAATGGTAGTTGGAATGACTTACCCTCAGGAAAACGCTTTTGGAAACTTATTTTATTAATAGGAGCATTTTTAGTTGCAGTAACTTATGATATATTTATTAAAATCCTCAATTCCATGATGTTATCAATAAATACCTTTACAACTTTAGGATTTGGTGAGATACCCATCAAAGGATTGCCACGTTATCTTGCAATTATTCAGGGTTTTATAGGTTGGTTTATGCTGACTATTTTTAGTGTTTCACTGATATCGCAATTGTTGAATTAAGTGTAAGCGATAATTTTATTGATAAAGCTTATTTTAATTTCAAAAATCTATTATTATTGATATTAAGACCATAAAATACTAAATTAATAAAAATAGCTTTGAGAGTTTTTTGGTGGAAAATAAGATTACTTTTGCAGCCGCTTAAGGAAATAAGAAAAAGACTAATTTATCACTATTAAAATGCAGGATATAAGGAATATAGCAATAATTGCCCA
>PKTD01000020.1 GCA_002869315.1 Marinilabiliales bacterium
AGTTACGTCGAGAGCGGTAATACTGTACCTGGAACTACAACAGGCGAGACATTCGCAAAAGGTGGTTTTGCTATACCCTTTGGTTTAGGTTTAAATTATAGATTTAGTGAAAATTGGGCTGCAAATGTGGTGGCCGACTATAGAACCATTTTTAATGATGATGTTGATGTTTGGAGAGGCGGATCAAAAAATGATAATGTTTTTTATTTGGGATTTGGTGTTTCTTATTATATAAAACCTGGATTTGTAAAAAGAAAAACAAGAAGTAGAAAATCAAAGCAAATTAATGCTGCAGTTATAGAAACTAAAAAACCAAAAAAAGAATCCACAAAACATAAATCAGAGAATAATGTAGGTAGTTCTGAGAATTCTAAAAATACTGTTGGAGATATACCTATTTATGATATGGATTACAGAACTTCAAATCGTGCTAAGGAGAATAATACTGATAAAAATTATTCAAAGTCTGATGTGCAATTGATGATTCCACCCAAATCAAATGATAGTAAAGGAATAATTTTCAGAGTTCAGATACTTGCTAAGTCAACACGATTAACAAATATTCAGTATTTGAGGAATAAGTATAATTTGAATGGTGATATTTATGAGGTTTATCAGGATGGTATTTATAGATACTCTTCAGGCGAATTTTTAAATTACTCAAATGCATACAGTTACAGCCAGATGCTTAAAAATAAAGGTGTTAGAGATGCTTTTGTGGTTGTTTACAAGGATGGTAAAAGAATAAAACTTACTGAGGACTTAAAAAACTAGTATTATTTGTTATTCAAAAACTTAATTTGCCCATTTTCTATTAAAAAAGTGCTTTCATTAAAAATATCATTTTCAGGTACTATCTTATAAATTGTATTTGACGGGAGTACTATTTTTTCTCCTTTTGATTTTTTTACGAACCTTTTTGATATCATCCATTGGGAATCCCAATAATAAATTTTGTAGGCTTCATTTTTAACTAGTTTTTCTTTAGTTGAAAAGTGAGTAAGAGTATATTTCTCCTTTTTTGTTAAAGGCTGCAATTTTATTAATTTATCATTTTTTAAAATGAAGGGGTAATCAATTGCTGTTCCAGAGTTATTTTCCCATAAAACTGGAAGGTAGACTATTTCTTCAGCAAGGTCCTTAAAATCAAATTTGTAATTATTATTTACTGACCAAGCAACAGGTCTCCAATTTCTGTCATTATAAACAGCCAGATAAAGATATTTTTTCTCAGTATTTTCTGAGGGAGTATATAAAGCCTTAAAACCATATTTATTACTTACGTCAATATTATTAAAATGTCCCAGAAAAGGAGGCGTACTTTCTTCTGTTTTTTTAATGGCAAAAAGGCTGGTTGTGTCGTGAGTAAAACTTCTGCGATAAACCTTTGAAATACTATTTTGTAAATTGTATTCCAGTTCACCTGTATTATTATCCAATTCAATTCTCTCCCCAAGGGGACTAAAAACTACTGTCCAGTAATATGAACCATATTCATTAGCCAATGCAGGAGTATAATCCATGGCTGCCGCAATTCCTAAACTTCTGAAAACCTTTACTTTAAATATGTTCAATGTTTCCATATTTGTCTTATCCATTTTTAAGATACTATCAATACTATAGTTTTCTACAGATCGCGAGTACCTTAAATCATACTTAAGTTTGGCGTTGATTTGATCATTAATATTTTTGATATTTTCCTTAAAACTAAGGGTAGTATCCAAATAGTAAATGCTACTTAATTTAGCTCGAAATGATTCAACAGTTTCATTTGCAACACGATAGGGTAAAATATAATGTAGAAATGTATGAAAGTCATAATTCAAATAACTTTTATTCTGATAATATGTACTGAATGCATGCATTAAATTTTCAGTGAGGAATTGGGAGTTAAGGCTTCTGAAATCGATTGAAAATGAATCAGCTTTATAGTCTATTTTGCCATAATTGCCTTCCAGATATTTAATATGCTCTTGAATTTCCTGAAGGCTCCTGAATTCTTCCGGCTTTATATTGTAAGTATTGTTAAGGCTGTCTTTGAAACTATAGAAGGCTGTATAATTCTTATGAAGATTTTCCACAATAAAATAGGAAGCATGCAACTTAAGGGAGTCCTTACTTTCCATTGCATTGAGAATAAACCTGTTTATTTGTGGTTTATTATGACCTGAAATATTTATTATAGATACCACTTCTTGTGGTATTCCTGGTTTTTTAGATTTTAAACAGGCTTCATTGGAGAATACAAAAAGAGAGGCAACTACAGCAATAAATATGAATCTAATTAATTTGGACATCAAAAATATAAGTAATATAATTACAAATATAATTTAAATCTAAATCATTTTCATAGATTCAACTGGAAGCCATCCTATACTACCATCCTGAATTCTAATTTTATTCCATTTATCCAGTTTGTCGATAATTTTAACCTTTGTGCCTTCGTGAACTACAAATAAGTCAACTGAATTCTTTGTAGGTGAACTCTTAACAGTTATAGTTGGGGTAAATATTATAGCTTCTTTATTTTCCTTACTATAATAGTACTTTTGTGATGCAAATCCAAAACTGCCGGTTGCTGCAAGAAACAATAATACTGTCAAATAGAAAACCAACTTTTTCTTTCTCCGCTTTCTTGTCAGTATAAAAAATCCCAGAGAGGATAAAAAAAGTATCCAACTTATTATAGATAGTATTGCCCAGGTGTTTGTGTTGTAAAGTTCATAAAAGTAATTCCACCATTCTTTATAAAACATTTGTGGTACTTTCTCAATTTTATCAACTATCATACTATTTGAAATACTCAGATTATATTTTATATCCTCATCGTTAGGTGATAGTTTTAGTGCTTTTTCATAATAAAGAATTGCTTCCGGAATATTATTATTTTTATAATATGCATTGCCTATATTATAATACAATTCTGCAGAATGCATATTTTTCTCGAGCACACTTTTATATAATGTAAGAGATGAATCGTACAATCCTTCATTGTATAAGTTATTAGCCTTTACAATTATTTCATTATCCTGAGCCGCAGAAAATATACTGCAGAAAATCAGTGTTATAATAAATATATTTCTAGCAATAGCCTTCATAATAATTCCTATTTTAAAGCCTTTTCAGCTAAAGTAATTGCATTTAAACTTTCCTCATATATGCTCATCATTTTGCTTTTTGAGTCGCCCGGGGCAAAACGTGCAAATTCTATATTATTAAGGGCATTTACAAAACTGTCAGTAATATCGTTATGAACTTTTTTGGAAGATAATATTTCAATAACATTTTCAATGGAAAGTTCTGCCTGTGTAATTAAAAACTTATCAGAAAGATAACCCCATAAAGCTTGAGCCAGTTCATTATAAAATTCCTTATCATTATTCTCTTTCATTAACTTTTCTGCCTTTGCTAATTTCGTTTTAGCAATTTTATTAGCTTTTTTTGTTTTCATCAGAGCAGTATTCCCCATTTTTTTTCTCTGACTTTTAACGATTAAAATGATCAAAATCATTATAATTAGAGGAACTATAGTAAAAACATAGTATTTCCAACTGGCAAATAAATAGTTATCCTTTTCAACCAATTCGTATTCATCACTTTTAATATGTCGTATATCCTTTCCAATATATTGAATATCTTCCTGCGCCGATCTGCTATATGATATACCGTTGGATGACGAACCCTGGCCTTTTGTTATATGTAGTTTGTAACCACCTGTTTTTATGGTATAATAATTCCCATTTGCAGGATTAAAGTAACTAAACTCAAGGGCATCAATATTAAAATCTCCCGGATTTCTGGCAATAGCCAGATATTCAATTGTTTTGGATCCTGAAACCCCATTAGATGAGGTGCTAATTCTATTGTTTATTTTAGGCTCATAAGTTTCAAAATCAGGGGGAAAATTAATTTTTGGTGGATTTATAAGTTCCAGATTACCCACACCAGATAATTTTAAACTCAAATTAATAGCATCGTTAGTGGTAATTGTATCATGATCAATTTCTGACTTAAACGAAAATGTTCCTACTGCTCCTGTAAAACTTTCCGGCTTACCAACTTGTGGCAAAGGTTTTACATTAATATCAATCTTTTTTGATTTTAAGAAGACATCTACGTTTTTAATATTTCTGTTAAAAAACGGATCATTAAAAAAGTCTTCAAATGGATCTCTACTTCTTCTTCTTTTGGATTGGGTTTGTACCTGAGCAACACACTTAAGTTCTGTTGGTTCTATTGTAAGTTTTCCGCTTTTCTGAGCGAAAAGTGCATATTTACTTATGTCGGCAACAACATAGCGCTCACCATCAATAATTTCTTCATGTTGTTGTAGTTGATTGTTTTTATCTTGTAAACTCTTGGACCAAAAACCTTCATAAGAAGGAGATTTTTCCATGCTCAGATTTGAAACGCCAATTTTGGTATATAGTCTATTAGTGACAATTATTTGCTCTCCCTGATATGGGTTTCTGTTACTCACTATAGTTCTAAGGTATACATCATCGTCACCTATCTGATCAGAAGTAGAACTGGTATTTCCTCCACCCGTATTTCTGTTAGTATTGGATGTTCTTTTTTCTACTTTTATTTTAAGACTATTTGAATTTATAGTCTTTCCACCTACTTCAATAGAGGCTGGTGATATGGTAAAATCACCCTCTTCTGAAGCAGTAACCAAAAAACTATATGTTTGACTTACCGACTGTTGGTATTTGCAGTTAATATATTGAATAGATGAACTTTGTGAAGTGTTTGGTCCAGATAGACGATGTAGTTTGCCAAAATTTGGAGAATGGAAATTGTCGCCATCTGCATTTAATTCATAAACAACATTGAATCTTTCCCCAACGCTCACAACTTCTTTTGCACTTGCCTTAAAACTTACATCATTCTGAGCATTTAATGATATAATGCCTATTAAAAGGGCTCCCAAAATAAGTATGTAGTTTTTTATGTTCATCTTTTTATCAAATACAAAAATATAATTTATTATACATTAACACCCATTAATTAATTACCAGTCGATTTCAGTTTTTGAAGACTTTGCAGCCTTGGCTTTAGCCTTTTGTAGTTTTTGTAATGTTTTCTTTTCGTCATTCTTTAAAGCATCCAGCATCCTCTGCGCATCTTTTTTACTTATTTTCTGAGGTTGTTGCTGTTGCTGTTGTTTTTGCTGGTCTTTATCCTGACCATTCTGGTCTTTATTTTGTTTTTGATCCTGTTTGTCTTTTTCTTGCTTGTCGTCTTTTTTATCTTTATCCTGATCTTTCTTATCCTTATTCTGATCTTTATTTTGGTCTTGTTTCTTATCTTGATCGTTTTTTTTATCCTGATCTTTGTTTTGATCCTGGTTTTGTTGCTGCTGCTGTTGCTGAATTAATTTTTGGCGTGCATATTCGTAATTATATTTGGCATCTTTATTATCAGGCTTAAGCCTCAAGGAGTTTTTATACGCCTCCATGCTTTCTTTGTACTTCTTTGCACTGAGTAAACTATTTCCAAGGTTATAATATGAATCGGCTTTTATGTTATTGTTTTTTGATAATTCAGCCGACTCATTATATAGGTTTCCTGACTCTTCATAATTATCCTGCTTATACATAGCACCAGCAAGATTAAATTTTCCCTTATTGTAAGATGGGTTTTTATCAACAGCCTTTCTGTATTCAATTTCAGCTTCTGAATATTCTTTCTCTTCAAACTGTTTATTTCCCTTTCGCACAAGGCTCTTCTCGCTTTGAGCACTAAGGCTAATCCACAGTGATGCAAAAACAATTATCAGTAGATATTTATTCAACTCTTTCATTTCTGTTCTTTTTCAATCTTTCCAAATAAATCAACTTTTCCTGCCCACTTACTTTTACGTTCATTTATTAGCAGTTCAACTAATAACAATACAAGTGCAATAAATATATATAATTGATAACGATGCTCGTAATCGGTGAATTGTTTAGTTTCAATTTCTTTTTTTTGAATACTATTGATTTCATCAAAAATCTTGCTTAATCCACTACTTCCATTATTTGCTCTTGCGTATGCTCCATTACCTGCTGCAGCAATCTGACGCAGCATATCTTCATTCAATTTAGTAACAACAGTTTTACCTGATTTATCCTTTTTAAAGCCTGTTTGACTACCATATTGATTGTAGATTGGTATTGGAGATCCATCGGGTAATCCCATACCTATAGTAAACACTCTAATTCCTTGTTCTATAGCAACTTTGGCTGCCTCAACAGCATCATCCTCATGGTTTTCACCATCAGTAATAATAATAATTGCTTTATTATGTTCCTTTTCGTCGAATGATTCAACCGACATATTTATGGCTTCTCCAATGGCCGTTCCCTGTGTTGGCACTATTTTCGAATCAACGGCAGATAGAAACAATTTTGCAGCAGAATAATCTGTTGTAAGTGGAAGTTGCTTATATGCATGTCCCGCGAAAACAATTATTCCTATTCTGTCACCTTCGAGTCGGTCTATTAAATTTGATATGGCCATTTTTGATCTTTCCAGGCGGTTGGGTTTAATATCTTCTGCCATCATTGAATTTGAAACATCCAGAACTAACATTAAATCAATTCCTTCTCTCTTTACTTTTTCCAGTTTTGATCCGACCTTCGGATCTACTAATCCGATTACCAAAAACACCAAAGCTAATAGTAAAAGTATAAATTTCAGACTTGATTTGGTATCCGACGTATTTGGATTAATACCCTGTAATTGCTTTAGGCTGCTAAAGTTTTTCGATGCAGACTTCTTCCATGAGTTATATGCCATATATACTACTATGAACAACAGCCCAAAGAGCAGCAACCAAAAATATTCTATGTTAGCAAATCTTATCATCTAATAAACTTTTTTCATTTATCAGGGAAACTTCCTGAATACCATAAATTTCAATACCACTTCTAATATGAATAATCCCAGAGCCCATAAAGCAAAAGGCATGAACTTTTCATGTTTCTTTTTAAACTCCTGAACATCTATTTTTGATTTTTCCAGTGTATCTATTTCATTATAAATTTCTTTCAAAGAAGCATTGTCCTGTTCTCTGAAATATCGGCCACCTGTTTTTTCAGCAATTTGTTGAAGTAGTTCTTCATCAATCTGCACTTCCACATTTTGCATTTGCACCCCAAAAGGGGTTTGCATAGGATATGGTGCATATCCTTGTGTACCAACCCCAATGGTGTAAACACGAATACCATATAGTTTAGCTAATTCGGCAGCCGACCTGGGGTCGAGAGAACCTGAATTGTTTACTCCATCTGTTAATAGAATAATAACTTTAGATATTGCCTGTGAGTCCTTTAAACGACTTACTGATGTAGCAAGTCCATCACCTATTGCTGTTCCATCCTCTATAATACCACTTTCTATTTCACGAAATAAACTGTATATCATTTGATGGTCTGTAGTTAAGGGTACCTGTGTAAAGGCTTCTCCGGCAAAAATTACAAGACCTACTCTGTCATTTGGTCGTTTCGATATAAAATCCTTCGATACAGCCTTGGCGGCCTCAAGCCTGTTTGGTTTAAGATCGCGGGCGAGCATACTACTGGATACATCCAGTGCAGTTACTATGTCAATGCCTTCAATATTGATATTTTGCTTGGACGAAACAGATTGAGGTCTTGCCAAAGCAATTATGAGTAGTGATAATGCCAGTAATCTTAAAACAAAAAGTAAATGTGACAAATAAGTTTTAGGACTTGTAGGCATATTCTGAAATACATTATTGCTGGAGAATAATATTTCTGATTGCCTTTTGTTTTGCCTTAGCCAATACCATGCTATTAATAAAGGGATAAGCAATAATAGCCATAAGTATTCCGGATTTGCCCAGTCTTCGTAATTAAACATTGCTACCTCCTTCCACTTTATTAGAAACAGTCTCTACTTGTTTTCTAAACTTTGTTTCTTCCACGAAATCAATACAGTGTGTTATACTTAAATCGTTTTCCAGTGGTGTGGGTTGAGATTTTGCAAATTTTACAAGGTCAGATAGCATAAAAACTGAATTTAATTTAGACATTGCCTCTTCATTTTTCAGATGCAATTGTAATTCATCTTTTATCTCATCGGAAGTCATTTCCAAAGCATTAAAACTAAACCTACGATTTAAATATTCTCTCATAATATCCGTAAGTTTTGAGTGATACTCTTTAACTTTACCTTGCTGCCATACTTTAGCCAATCTCAGTTCGCCAAGTTTCTCAAGTGCTACTATATCTGCTGGTTTTAAAGGTTTTGGTTTAGCAACAAATAATGGTTTGTTTTTCTTTCGTCTGATAAAAAACCAGATTGTAAATAATATTGCTGCAACTAATGTTATTCCACCCAGTGCCCATGGCAAAATTTCCATAAAAGTATATGGTTCTGAATAAGGCAGAACAATAGGTTTAATAGCCTGAGTTGTATCTACAATAGGTGTATTTACTTGTAAATAAAGAGGTGGGCTGCTATTTGAATATTGAAGACTATCGATGCCGTAAATAAAAGTGAAAGAAGGTAGTTCAAAATAACCAGAATCAAAGGATGTTATTTTAAACTTCTGATTTATAATCATCTGACCTTCATTAAAAGTAGTGTCAATATTGCTTTTTTCAAGAACTTCTATCTGTTTTGTAATTGTGTCTCCAATTTCTGGCCATATAAATTTTGAATTTTCAGGAATTTTTAATCCAATTTCGAGCATGGTCTGATCCCCAATCATGATAGCATTGGTATCAATCGCAGCATATGCTTGTGTATTTTGGGCAAAAATTGAGTTTGCCAACAAAATGCTTAAAGCGATAATTATATATTTTGCTGATTTAACTGTCATTTTCGAAATGATTTATCTTCTTGACTCACGTTTTTTAAACAAATTCATTAATGGTCTTACATAATCCTCTCCAGTATAAACTTTTACCATATCTATTCCATATCTGGCAAATTGTATGTCGATTTCTCTACGCTTTGTTTCAGTCCACTTACTGAAATATTCTCTAATCTTTTTGCTAGATGAGTCAACCCAGACAGTTTTTCCTGTTTCGGCATCCATCATTTTTACCAATCCTATATTTGGCAGATTAGTTTCTCTTTTGTCAGTAACTCGTATTGCTATTAAGTCATGTTTGTGATTAGCAATCTGAAGAGCCTTCTCATAACCATCACTCATAAAGTCTGAGATTAAAAAAGCGGTTGATTTTTTCTTTATTGCATTGGTTAAATACCTTAATGCTTCAGAAATGTCGGTACCCCGATTATCAGCTTTAAAATCTATCAACTCTCTGATAATACGCAATATATGCGATGAGCCTTTTTGAGGTGAAATAAATTTTTCAATTTTATCACTAAAGAAAATTACTCCTACTTTATCATTATTCTGGATAGCAGAGAAGGAAATTACAGCAGCGATTTCGGTAATTAACTCCTGTTTAAATTGCCTTTGAGTTCCAAAGGAATTTGATCCTGATACATCAATAAGAAGCATAACAGTAAGTTCGCGTTCCTCTTCAAAAACCTTTATAAAAGGATGATTATATCTGGCAGTAACATTCCAATCGATATTCCTGATGTCATCACCGTATTGGTATTCTCTGACTTCGCTAAAAGCCATTCCTCTACCTTTAAATACGCTGTGGTATTCACCAGAGAATAATTGATTGGATAAACCTCTGGTTTTTATCTCAATCTTCCTTACTTTTTTAAAAATTTCCTTCTGATCCATGATATCCTGTAGCCATTTCTATAAAATTGATTTAATTAAACTGCTAAATTGATAGATTTTGTAATATTAAATAATTCTATTTTAACCATTCGCCAAATGCTGGCTGATGATTTGTGAAATACTAAGGCACTTCAACACTATTAAGTATTTCATTAATAATGTCTTCGCTTGTTATATTTTCAGCTTCTGCCTCATATGTTAATCCTATTCTGTGTCGCATAACATCATGAGATATAGCTCTAACATCTTCAGGAATAACATATCCTCGGCGTTTTATAAATGCATAGGCTTTAGCTGCTAAAGCAAGATTGATACTAGCACGGGGCGATGCTCCGTAAGATATCATGCTGTCAAACTTTCCTAGTTTGTAGTCTTTTGGGTACCTGGAAGCAAAAACGATATCAGTAATATAGTTTTCAATCTTTTCGTCAAGATAAACTTCCCTTACTATCTCTCTGGCACGCAAGATTTCTTTGGGTTTAATAACCTTAGAAGTTTTTGCTTTGGTATTTGTTATGTTTTGTCGAAGAATCAATTTCTCCTCTTCCTTTTTAGGATAGTTAATTACTACTTTTAGCATAAAACGGTCAACCTGTGCTTCAGGTAGTGGGTAGGTACCTTCTTGTTCGATTGGATTTTGAGTAGCCATTACTAAAAATGGCTCTTCAAGTTTAAAGGTTTCTTCACCTATGGTTACTTGTCTTTCCTGCATGGCCTCAAGTAAAGCACTTTGAACTTTTGCCGGCGATCTGTTAATCTCGTCGGCTAAAATAAAGTTTGAGAAAATAGGCCCTTTCTTAACCTGAAACTCTTCTTTCTTCTGACTATATATTAGCGTTCCCAATA
>PKTD01000010.1 GCA_002869315.1 Marinilabiliales bacterium
AGTTCCCTTGAGAACACCTTAAGGGGATATGATGCATGCTATTTCTCATTAGGTGTTTCAGCAGCTGGAATGAAAGAGAAAAATTACAGAACTATAACATATGGCTTTACCTTGGCAGCAGCAAGTATTCTAAGGAAACTCAATGATAATATGACATTCATTTATGTATCTGGTGTTGGAACCGATTCCACAGAGAAGGGTAGAAGTATGTGGGCCCGAGTAAAAGGTAAAACGGAAAATGATATAATTAAACTTGGTTTTAAAGATGCCTATATGTACCGTCCTGGATATATACAGCCGGAGAGAGAAATAAAATCTAAAACAAAATTATACAATGCATTATATGTTGTAACTAAACCATTGTACCCTATTCTTAATGCATTAATTCCTAATCAGTTAACAACGACAACTAAACTGGGAAAATCAATGATAAATATAAGTCGGAAACCATATACTAAAAAAATAATTACTAATCGCGATATTAATATTATCGCTTCTAACAATTACTAATGAACATTTTATTAAAAGTACTTATGATATTAATATCCATAATCATCATCATTGCAATAATAGTAATTGCATTTTTGAATTTTAACCCTGCCTTTGGAGGGAAATTTTCCAAAGAGGAAATAAAAAAGTATGAGAGTTCTCCAAATTTTAAGGATGGCAAATTTGTAAATATTGAACCCACACCGGTTATGGTTGAAGGTGCTAGTATGTGGGAAAATGCCTGGGAATTTATTAAAGGTCCGGAAAATGGTAAACCTGAACTTTTGGAAACTTTGGCTTTCGATAAAGATAAATTTTTACAAGCTGGAGATTCAAACACTGTTTATACTTGGTTTGGTCATTCCACAGTCTTAATGAGAGTGAAGGGAAGGTCAATCATAACCGACCCTGTATTCAGTGGATATGCTTCCCCAGTTTCTTTTACAAATAAAAGCTTTAAATATTCCAATAATTACAATGTTGATGATTTACCATATATCGACATAGTTTTAATTTCTCATGATCATTATGATCATCTGGATATGAACACCATTATAAAAATGGATAAAAACGTTGGACGTTATTTAGTCCCTTTGGGGGTAGAATTACATCTCATAAAATGGGGAGTAGCGGAAGATAAGATTGAAATAATGGATTGGTGGGATGAAAAAAATATTGATGGATTAACTTTTGCCAATACCCCGGCAAGACATTTTTCAGGACGAAAATTCAGTAGAAACAATAGTTTGTGGTGTTCATGGATTGTAAAAACCGAAGATGTAAACTTGTATTTTGGTGCTGATTCCGGCTATGGAAAGCATTTTAAAATGATAGGTGAAAAATACGGACCATTCGATTTTTGCATGATAGAATGTGGTCAGTACAATAAAAACTGGGAAAATATTCATGCTATGCCTGAACACTCTATACAAGCCAGCATAGATTTAAATGCTGAAAAGATGATGACTATTCACTGGGGGAAATTTCAGTTGGCATTACATTCATGGACTGAACCCATAGAAAGAGCCCGAAAGGCTGCCAAAGTTATGGGAGTCGACTTAGAAGAACCAGTAATAGGAGCCATAAATAATGTAAAATAAAAAAACCCTTTTTGGAATTCCAAAAAGGGTTTTTTTTGATTGATTCAGATCAAATTGATGCATGAGAACCATCACAAAACGGTTTGTTTTTGCTTTGCTTACACATACAAAATGCGGCTTGATTAATTTCTTCTGCTTTGATAATTACAGGTTTGTACCCACTGCCTTTATGAGAACCATCGCAAAAAGGTTGATTTTTTGATAATCCGCACGCACACCAGGCATAAGTTTTGCCTTCTTCAAGGCCTATAATCACCGGACTGTTTCCTGCTACTTTTGGTTTTTCCATTTCCTTATGCTTTAAATGTTTTATAATTTAATTAATTGAACATTACAAACAATTTCAACTTCTTCACCAATTAATAAAACACCAGAGTCCATTACACTATTATACTTTAGGTCCCAGTCAAGACGGTTTATTTCACCCTTAAGTTTGAATCCTACTTTTGTGTTTCCCCAAGGGTCAACTACAGTACCTCCATATTTAACATCCAAAGTAACAGTTTTGGTAACTCCATGCATACTTAAATCACCGCTTAGTTTATATTCTTTTTCAGAAACCTTTTCCATTGATTTACTCTTAAATGTCAGTTCTGGATATTTCTCAACCTCAAAAAAATCAGGACTTCTTAAATGCTCATCACGTTTTGCGTTGTCGGTATCAATACTTGCAACCTTAACAGTAAATGAAATATCTGCATTAGTGAAATCATTTCCTTTTGTCATTACTTTACCTTCAAATTCACTGAAGTTACCTTCAACTTCTGATATAACCATATGGTCTACAGTAAACCTAATGTTGGTATGAGCATTATCGAAACCATATGTTGCATTCTGTGCAATCATTCCCATTGATGCTATTAGCATCATACTTAAAAAAATACTTAGTTTTTTCATTTTTATTTATTTTTAGTTATTAATTATTATTCAAATTCCTCAATTAGTACACCCATTTTACCCTTTTGGTAATCATTCATCGCTTCCATTATTTCTGTCTGCGTATTCATTACGAATGGGCCATAGGTTGCTATCTTTTCATTTATAGGTTCACCGGAAAGTAATATGGCTCTGGTATTTTCAATACCTTCTAATTCAATAAATTCACCATCATTATTAAACCAGGTTAATTGTTTTATTGATGTTTCCTGTGATGAATTTATCTTTAATTTTCCATCCAGTTGATAAAGGAATGCATTAAAATTTTCCGGTAAAGGGATTCTCATTTTACCTCCTTTTTCAATATCGATTCTCAAAGTAATCAGATTGCTATTTGCTTTTATTTTACCTGACTTACCTAATAATTTACCTGCGACTAATCCTATTTTCACTTTACCATCTTCGCTTATAATTTTAGTTGTTTCTTCAGCTGATAATGGCTGATAGGAAGGAATATCCATTTTATGTTTTGCTGGTGCATTTACCCAGAATTGTATAAATTCCAGCATACCACCATTTTCAGCAATTTCTTTTGTAGGTCTTTCACTATGCACTATTCCCATGCCACTATTCATCCATTGAGTTCCACCTTCCATGACAATACTATTGTTTCCTCTTGAATCCTGATGGTGTACACCACCTTGGAAAATAAAAGTAACTGGTGAAAACCCTCTGTGTGGGTGTGGTCCTACGCCCAGGTCATTTTGTTTTTTACCTCCTGTTTGCTCTTGTTTCCAGTGATGAACCAATAAAAAAGGGTCGATCTGATCTATATCTCTGTATGGCAGAGGTTGTTCAAGAAGGATTCCTCCCATATTAACTTTTGGTGCATCTATAATTTTTCTGATAGTTCTCATAATAAAAAGTGTTATAAACAACAAATGTTGTAAACATATATAATATTAAATTTTTTTATTTTCTCAGTCTTCTTAAAATTTCAGAAGTAAATAATGCTTCCTCTTCACTTACTAATTTTTCAGCTACTCCACTAACATGCTTTTCGTTTTCAATCATTATTTCATCAATTATTTTCGATCCCTTTGTGCTGATTTTAATATCTACTTTTCTCCTGTTTTTCGGACACACTTCCCTTTCAAGTAATTCTTTTGCTAAAAGACGGTCAATTAGTCGGGTTACATCCGAATTTGTAAACATTATACTTTCTTTGATTTCTTTTACTGAAAGTGGTTCCGGATAGGCAGCCTGCAGATTCTTTATAATATTGAACTGAGCATGAGTTATTCCGTATTTCTTTAATATCTTGGAAAACTTATTATCCAAAAAATTAGAGGTATGGAATATATCAATAACCATTCTCTGCTGCTTACTAATCCGAGGATCTTTTTTTATTTTATCTGTCATTTTAATTAATGTTGATAACAACAAATGTTTACAACAGCAAAAATAATACAATAATTTATATTTGGATGACAATTTGAAAAAAATTACTGTAAAATGTGTTAAAATTTATTAAGACTCTTGTAATGATCAGAAAATCAGTGCATAAATAATATATAGTTTTTTGGGATTAGTCAAACCCACAGGCAAGTTCACTGAGTTTTAAACCTCTGTATCTATTATTTGTACCGTTAAATACTCTGGATTTCCTTTCAATCTTCTGGGTTTCTATGGGAAGTGTTATAAAATCTTTGCATTCTTCTGAACAACATTGATTATACTTTTCTGAACATTTATCACACTGTATAAATAAAAGGTGACATGCATCATTGGCACAATTAATATGATTGTCGGATGCTGACCCACATTGATGGCATTTACCTACAACTTCCTCATTAATCTTTTCTCCCATGCGATTATCGAAAACAAAGTTTTTACCAATATACTCCGATTCTAAACCACTCTTTTGTATCTGCCTTGCATATTCAATTACACCTCCATACAATTGGTTAACATCTTTAAAGCCTTCATGTTTAAGATATGCGCTTGCTTTCTCACACCTTATACCACCTGTACAATACAATAATACTTTTTGCTCCTTATTATTTTTAAATTTTTCGCTAACCAATTGTATTTCTTCTCTAAATGTATCAACGTCGGGGCAATATGCTCTTTTAAAATGGCCAATTTCACTTTCATAGCGATTTCGCATATCAATAACAAGAGTATTTTCATCTTTTGCCAGTTCATGAAATTCGATAGCAGTGAGGTGTTTACCTACATTCGTTACATCATAAGCATTATCATCAAGCCCATCTGCTAAGATTCTGTTTCTGAGGCGCACAATTAGTTTATAAAATGATTTTCCATCATCCTCAATGGCATATTTGATGGGCATATCCTTTAAATATTTAGTCGATTCTAAGAAATCTAAAAAATCAACCATATTATGTTCGGGTACACTCATTTGCGCATTTATCCCTTCCCTGGCTATATATATTCTTCCAAGACAATTAAGTTCAGTAAGTTTAATATACAGTTCATCACGGAATTTACTTGCATCTTCCATAATTATGTAACGATAGAAAGATAGGGTTTTCCGTTGGAAGGTTTCTTCAGCCAGCCTTTGCTTAAGTATTTCCTTATTTACTCTATTATATAATTGCGCCATAATTAATTATTTGGGCGGCAAAAATAGTAATTTAGAATTAATTCAAATAAGATTTTTTTTGAGAAATTTATTAGGTTAGCATATAGTTCATAAAGTCGATACCGTTAACATATTTAGAACTTTTGGTGAGGCGGAAAGGTAGTTTATTTGTTATTTGGGTAGCCTTATCATTATTGTGATAATCATATTTAAGTTCAACTATTACATCATCACTTTTAAAGTTTTTCATGAATGAATTATTATTCATTCCTATGGAGTAATATGATAGTTCAGTGTCGAGGGTTAATCTAAAATCACCTTCAAAATTCAAGGTGTATTTTCTTTTATATCTGTTTAATAGGGCAGGCCTTAGTTTCATTAGTACCTGATACGTCCAATCAGGCAAATCAGAACTTTCAAAAACCTTTTTAAGGGTTTCAAATGTAAATTCATTATTTAAAATGAAAGGACTTAGTGGAAAAGAAATTTTATTTCCCAACATTCCTTCTCTCATTTTAAATTCCAGAACTGGTTTTTTAATATTGCCAAATAAATCTCCATACCAACGTATTCTTGCTTTTTTTCTACTTCCTTTTCCTGATACATTATCAAAGTAGAAATCCAATTCATTAGTGTCTAGATAAATATTATTGATATAGCGGGGCTCATATATTTCTCTGAAAGCAGCAGGGTGCATCCTTACCTGCTGGTAGATGCCTGGATAGTTCATCTCATCAACGACAAACTTTCTTTCATATCTACTTTTTTCTATGTTGAAATCAGGAAACATATTTTTTAATTTATTCGTTACCCGTGCTTCATTCCGGGCAATTAAAATTAGGAAAAATTATCACCACTTGATGATGTCCTCTTTTGCTTTTAGAATGATTTACTTTCTACAAAAGAAACATTAATACTACCTTCAAGGCTTTCTGTTTTCTTTTTGAAATCCGCTAAAGCCTGTGTATTTGGACTGTCAATTAGAAAGGATGCTTCAATTGACTTATCGTTTTCATCATATCTTTTCAGGTATGATTTTCCAAAACTAGATTTGATAATATCAGTTATATCATTGAGGTTTATTTTGCCGCTGGAGGCGTTAATATTTAGGTATAAGTTTTGTGATTTGCTTCTACCTTTAATTAAGTGACGTCCCCAAATTATTAGCATTCCAATAGCAAATGCAACTAAAACAATTATTGTTTGGTTCGCACCTAAACCAAGTCCTAATGCGATTGCAAAAAACAAATAGCCTAGTTCTTCCGGCTCTTTTATTGCTGCTCTAAACCTAACAATAGAAAGGGCACCAACGAGTCCTAATGATAATGCAAGTGAAGATTTTACAATACTGATAATTAGCATTGTAGTAAATGCGATTATCAAGAAAACTCCTGCGAACTGTTTTCTATTGGAAATTGTACGGGCACATTTAATGTATGTGAACTCCAAAATAATTGATAATACAACTATTACAATTGCATTAATCAAGAAATCATTTATTGATATCTGCTGTTCCTGAGTTATTAAAAACTTCTGGAACAAATTCCATTTATCATTCATATTAATGTATCAGTATGTTTTAAAAAACGGCAAAATTAATAAATTATTAAGATTTTATAAGAAAAGCAGAATAACTTTTGATTTCTTTAAAATTTAGGAGAAAATATTATATCTCAAAATGCAATATATTGCATGAATACCATCACGCCATCCAATTTTTTTGCCATCTACATATGTTCTACCGTAATAGGATATTCCCACTTCATAAACTCTGATATTTGGAATTCGTGAAATTTTAGCTGTTACTTCAGGTTCGAATCCGAAACGCTTTTCTTTTAAGTTTAGTTTTTTAAGTATTTGTGCATCAAAAAGTTTATAGCAGGTCTCCATGTCAGTTAGGTTTAGGTTAGTAAGCATATTGGACAAACTTGTTAAAAATTTATTTCCTATTGAATGCCAAAAAAACAAAATGCGATGAGGGTTGCCACCCATAAACCTGGATCCGTATACAACATCAGCAAAGCCATCTACAACTGGCTGTAATAATATATTGTATTCTTCGGGATTGTACTCTAAATCAGCATCCTGAATTATTATATGACTGCCGCTAGCTTTTTGAATTCCAATATGTATAGCTGCTCCTTTTCCTTGGTTAAAATCTTGATTATAAAGCCTTATATGCGAATCTGAATGATCTTTTATATACTCTTCAACAACTTGCTTTGTATTATCTGTTGAATAGTCATTAATAACAATTATCTCAATTGAAGAATTTCCTATTAACTTGACAGATAATATTTTATCCAACAATACAGATATTGTTTTATCTTCGTTATATACAGGAATTAATACGCTTAATTTCAATTTTTTAGTATTTGTTATTTATTATACCATTTACAACTATCTGGTGTTGGAATAAATATAGCATTTGTAATGACAGTATCTTTAAAAACATCAAATTTAGCTATATATAATGAATCGCCTTTTTTTCTATTTCCAACGGAAAAAACATTAAATGTACCATTACCTTTATTATAAAATGTAGATCTATAGAATTTTTTATTCCAATCTCCATGAACCAGGTTGTCACCAAATCTTATTACAGTTAATATTTCATCCTTGTCAAACGATTTTAATGGCCATGTTCTGACATCCTCAGGGTTTTGCTGTCCATTATGCCAGGCTGATTGTGAACTCATAACAAAAACAGGCTTATCATTATCTATTTTAGGTTTTATAAGAGATACGTATTCAGCGATTCTTTCAAGAGAATCATTCATATTGATAAGAAGGAAATTTGCATGATTATCTTTTATTAATTTATATCTATAACCTACATTTTCCAAATATCTTAGTTCAGCTGTATTTTGATTTGTTATGTCACCCTCATATCTTTCATAATGGAAATTTAGGTCATGGTTGCCTGGTGAAAAGTAAATAATGTCTTTAATTTCATTATTATAATCAAAAACACTATTCCATTCTTCTTGTGTATTATTAAACACCATATCGCCTAAATAGAATACATAATCAGGATTCTGTTTTTTAATAGTTGCAATGAGAGAATCGTAAAACTGAGGAAAGTTTAATAGAGGGTAGAGGTGACCTGTTGCAATAAAAGTTAAATGATCCTTATCCAAATTATTAATTTCCGGTTTGAGTTCTTCTTCTGTAAAAGTACTATGTAATTCTTTTAAAGATTTTGGTTGACTTTTGGAATTGAAATTACATGACTCAACTATAGTGATTATAATTAAAATACTTATTATTTGAAAAATAGGTTTCATAAAATATATATACAAAAAGACGCGAAAATATCAAAAATAGTATCCTTATTTACAATTTTATTCTCTGATTATTTTTAACTATCACAGTTTTGCCGGTAGTATTATCGAAATCAATAAAATAATTAAGACTGGTTTTTTTATAGATCAAAAAATCATCAATATAAACATTGACTTTAGATTGCTCATTGCCTTTTAATATGAAGTCGATATGGGCTTTAGGGTTTGTTAGCTTAAAATTCATTTCCACCAAAGTCCAGTTACCATTAACCACAAGACTATGCATTGGATTAGTGATATTTCTCCATTTTGAGTTGTCGCCATCTTTCTCCTGTAATATAAACATGCAGTTTAACATATCCTGACCAAAGTTTTTTCCTTGATTATAAATCCAGAAAGATGCAACAAAGTCGGTGTTTAAACCAATATCTTTTGCTTCAAAAGAGGCAAGGGTGTGATAATTTTTCTTGGGTCCACTTAATGCTCCATTACCACTTAAAATATGCTCCGATTTTTTATCTTCAAAACCATCGTAATACAATAGCGAGGTTGTATCGTTGGTCAAAAAACCATCAGTCTTGTATAACTGATCTTTTAATTTATTGTAGGAATCTATTTCTTTTTGAGCAGTGTTTTTAAATAGTTCTTCCTTTGAGATCTGGTAAATTTCAAAATCTGAATTCTTGATAATTGTCTCTGCATTTTTAAGAATAGTCCTTTCGTATTTTGATAACTCCTCTTTGGAAAAAATTATAAGAAATGGTTTGTCTGATTTAATATCAGACATGATTTCTTTTTGGTAGTAGCCTGGCGACATTGTTTGTACAATATTTTTGCTTTCCCAAATGGAAGTCCTGGTTAAATAACTACCAAGAATTGGTAGCCCGCTGTGATATGAATATAACTGACTTAGCAAATATATTTTGTCGCTGGCAGGTTTTCCAAAGTTTTCAGAACCTATATAATAAAAAGGCAAAGGTATAATAGCCTGATAATCATCATGGTCAATACTATTAAGCCCTAAAAAGAGATTGTCATCCACCTGGTTTAGATCAAAAAGATTGTTTGATTTTAATATTTTATTGGAAATATCCTTATGATAAGGTAATCCTTCGAAAAAGAATAATCCTACGAAAATCAAAGAAATTATTAAAGAAAGGAAGTTTTTGTTTTCTTTTTGTAAATACTTGCTAAGCCTGTCAACATAATAAACGGAAGAAATTGTGATCACGAAATAGAATACCCAGGCAAATCTGCCAACTGCTCTAAACTGTTTCAACACAGAAAACCAATCGAGTGATGGTTTGTAAAATTTAAATGGATAAGCAGTTGAGAAAATGAGTAATAATATGCCTGCTATTAATGCATAATGCAAGTGCTGATTTTTGAGCCACCTATTATCAAAACTAAATTTTTTCTTCGCAAACGAATTCCTTACTAGGAAAAACAAATATGTAAAAATGGCAAGTATTGATGATAAACCAATATAAGCCCAGCCTTCCCATATCTGACTAACATTACCGAATATCTTTGTTACTATTGGCTTAAAAGGTTCTTTTATAGGAAGAAATACAGAACTGGCATCAGCATGTGCATGGAAAAATCCCCAAGGATTATCAGTTCTTCCATAATGAGTGTCGGTGATAAAAATGAATACTCTAAAAATAATAATTGGAAGAAATATTATCACAAATAACTTTATATAATAAGCAGTATCTATATCTTTTTTAATTATCTGATGAATTAGTTTTACCATTGCAAATGCAAACAGAAATGCTGCTGCAATCATTCCCAAATATGCATGAATATAGAAAGTTATCAGTATGCTAAAAAACAACCAAAAACCTAATTTAATAGAGTAATTACTTTTTTCAAATTTGATATACAAGTACCAGGTGAGAGGCAGAAAAAAACCAAACCCAAGGGCAAGGTGGCCTGTTAATCTGAATATTTGCGGCGACAATAACATGATAACAAATCCTGA
>PKTD01000274.1 GCA_002869315.1 Marinilabiliales bacterium
CCCGCCTCTAGTATATCGTATGATAAATGATACAAATGGTTAGAAAAATTGCTAACCATTACTGCTGTGAGGTGTAGTAGTTTCCTCTTTTTAGAATCCACAAAATGTACATTTGAAGAAACCTTTTCAGCCAAATCATACATTATTTGTAAATCTTCCTTATTATTTGCCTCCAGGCAGAACGGAATATTTTTCATATCCAGTTCCCTATCTTTACTAAAAGTCTGGAGAGGATAAAAAACGCCAAATCTCTTCTTCGACTTTAGTACATCCATGCAAGTTATGCCGGATGTATGAACTACCAAAGTGTTATTATCAGCAAGAGAATTGCATATAAATTCTACCTTCGAATCTGGAACGGCAAGTATAAGCATATCGATTCCTGAAATAACATCATCAAGACTATCAACCGCCTCACAATCGAACTTTTTTGCAAATAAATCTGTATTTGATTTAGTTGGGGAGAATACTTTTTTTATAAGAATTCCTGCTTTTTGCAAGGCAATAGCCAGATGAAAGGCTACATTTCCTGAGCCCACAAAACCAATACTTTTTATCTTAGCTTTTTTAGTCAATTAGTAGTTGTTATTTATTTCTTTTTTTATGGCCAACATAGCCTTTTCAATGAGATCATTACCTACCTCAAAACCACCTGTAAGTATTTCGTTGGCAAGTTTTATTCCTTCTTCATCTGTTTTAAATTTAGATGCAGCGGAATTCACCAATTGTACAATCTTCTCTTTGGCAGCTTTTATCTGCTCCCAACAAACCTCATCAATATAAAGTTGCTGCGACATATTATGCTCGTATTCTTCCCGCAAGGCCTTTAGAATAACACCCTGCAACTGAGCAATAGTAAGTCCTGCTTTCATCTCACGAGTTAAAAGGTTGGGCGGATTAATTCTTTCCAAAAACAAAACCATGCGTTCATAGGCTTGTAAACGTAAAGGAATCAGCACCTTTTCTCTTTCCTTTTTACGTTCACTTTCCAACTTAAGTCGTGTTAAATCCTGATTTGCCTTTAGAAAATCGAATTGCTTTTCATTCTGCCCCGAGAAATACCTGAGCATTACATAAACCGCAATAAGCACCAAAAGTGTAGGTAATACAATTGCGATGGCTATCATTAAAAAGTTTGATGGCATAATTTTAATTTTTATGCAAATGTAAAAAACGAAAGGATACGGGAGGGAGTTATATTGTGAGTTTTGAATTATTTCAACTTTATTTATCGCATGTCACAAGTTGCAGTTCCGTTTTGGATTTTTTGATATTTCGTTTTGTAATCATTGGAGGACATGATAGAATTCAGTCAGCAGTGTCCATCAGTTCACCATTCAGTATTCACCAAAAACCATTGTCCATAATCAATTACACATTAAATGCTTTTCTATTAAACTATAAGTATATCTTAAGATACAAAGTGGGTGTAAAAGGTATTGCCTCGGCATATACATTAACAGTATTTGTTTGATCGGTAGGTATACGCTCGAAATTTGAGAGTTTGAAATTTGAATGATTCAATACATTTAAAATTGATAATCCTACTTCGCCTTTTAGTTTTCTATTAAGAAACTTATAAATAATTGATAAATCAAGTCGGCTATATGTCTGTTCGGCCACCGAATTTGGTTGTATTTCATATATGTAATCAGGAAAACCGGAGCCATACACATAATCGCCTGAAATGAAAAACGGGTCGAAATTCAACAATCCTGCTACTTTTATTTCATGTCTCTGGTCCTGTGGAGCGAGACGGTATAACTGAATTAGAAAATAAGTGAATAACTCCTCTGTTTTCGACAATGAATAGGAAACCCAGAATGAATGTTTTCCCACATCCTGCTTGATTAGAAAGTCGATACCATAAGAACGTGAAACTCCGGTATATACATCTTCTATATTATATAGTTGTGAACGAATAAACCTTGTAAGTCCCTTAGTATATTTATAGTAGGCATCAATATTTGCTGTAAACCCTCCTTTATTAAAATTTGATCCTACTACAAAATGCTGGGAATTCAGCACAGGCACTCCATCGTTATCAGAAACTGTCCATAAATATCTGTAATTGCCTGTCTGATCCACCACAGATGTGTGCGAAACAAACTGATGATAAATTCCCCATGCCAAATTGAAGCGCAATTTATCATTGGCTTGATATTTTAATGAAATCCGTGGATCCAGATAAATATCTTTTAGCAGTGTAGAGTGAGTTGCTCTAATTCCTGGCTTAACACTTATCTTCTTGCTGATGCTTATATTATCCTGAACATATATATTTAGCCGTGGCGACCGTTTCTCCATATTCAGGTAATTAATATTGAAGGTATCTTCAATAAGTATCATTCTGTTGGAAAGAATTTCAGCACCCGCTTCCAAATTATGGTATTTATTAATATTAAAGAAATTATCAACTTTTAATGAACTCTCATTTAGTCGGTTATCAGTTTGTTTGTCCTCCCTTATTTTTATATTGGCAATATTTGCAGGGATGGTTTTCATATAATCAAAAAACTGAGACCTGATGGATGAATAACTAAAAGTAAAATTTGATCTGGATTTGGCATTCCACTGCTTACCATAAAATGCCGATGCTCCGCTCTGAGTATTGTTTTCAGACGTTTCTTTAACGAAGTTTACTTTCGGAAGAATTTCATCAATATTGTAGGAGAATTTATCCACAGCCCCGTAAAAGCTTACATAAAACAGATCTTCATTCTTCCCCAGTCGTGTTGAATATTTAACATTCATATCCCTGAACTTATAGTCGGGATTGACCGTTACATCATTATCCGTATTATTATCAGTATTTCTCCTTAAAAGGGATGAAAAATCATTTTGATCATAAAGTTCGTAATAAGTATTTCTGAAAGCAAAAACCAAAGATGATTTCTTCAATATTGGAATTTCTACAATTGCATTCAAAGTCATATTGTTGGCAGTGAATTCAAATCGGGTTTTATCAAGACTCCCCATCTTGCCGTTTACTTTTACTATTCCTCCTACCCTTTCTCCCATACTTGCTTCATAGCCACCCTTATAAACTTCTACATCCTTAGCCATCAGAGGGTTAAAGGAACTGATGTTGTCATTAAAATTTTTCAATCCATAAATAGTAAAACCATCGAACATCATTTTACTTTGGCCTTCGTAACTTCCCCAGATTATTAAACCATTTGTCTGCTCTCCGGATGCCAATATTCCTGCCTGAAGTCTCAACAGGTTAAATATTGCATTATCACCATACCCTGGAAGGAAGTTCGCCACCCTCTGATTCAGTTTTATCATTCCTGCTTTCATTCCATACTGGCCACTATTATCAATAATTTGGTTTTTAATTTCAACTTCTGTAAGTCCTATACTGGTGGGGTTTAAATAAATACGGTTATTTTTTGAAGATAAAAGCAGGGTATCTTTTACAAAATATCCCAGATACGAAACACGCAAACTAAAAATGCTATCGGTTTTAGAAGTAAAAGAAAAATTTCCCATCATATCGGAAACAGTACCATTATCATTAATAATGATATTTGAATATGGTAAAGGCTCTCCGCTTCCGGTTTCCAGTATTCTTCCGGAAATTGTCCACTCTTTTTTTAACACCTCCTTATCAACAACAAAAACGATGATTACTCCTCCACTTTCTTCATATTGGATTGGTAATCCTTGTATGAGGTATGAAACTGCTTGTTCAGTGTTATCAAAAGTTTTATTGGCACTTACCTTATACTTCGACAAGGCCCTATCATCAAAAGATATGGACACATTATAGTCGTCAATAAGTTCGGTAAAAACTTTGTTCAATGGGGTCTTCTCAACTGACAGACTAATGGTTTGTCCACTCAAATTTATTGAGCAAAATATTAAAGCAAAAAATGAAGTAATAAAAATGTGTTTTGCCATTCAGCACTACTTAAGCCTGTAAACTTTATTATTAATTTTCTCGTATTCTAAACCAAAAGGCTTACAAAGTAAATTTAAAGTTTCATCAATACTTCTGTTTGCAGAGAAATTTCCGGTATAGATAAATTCATCTGTTATATCCGTCTCTATCTTTATATTGAATTGTCTTTCCACTTCAGCTAATACCTTCTTAAAAGGAACGGCATTAAAATTAAACATATTGTTAACCCAGTCTTTTTCATTTTTATTTTCTGAAAACTTACTTAATTTAATACTTCCATCATCTTGTACTTCAGCAGAATATGAAGGAGTTAAAATTAATTCTTCTCTGGTATTCGATTTTATTTTTACCTTTCCTGTAAAGCAATCAACTTTATAAACATTGCTTCTGGCAAAAACATTGAAACTCGTACCTAATACAGAAGTTGTACCCATATATGATTTTACATCAAATTTTTCTACTTTGGTAACCTCAAAGAATGCTTCACCTTCAAGTTTCACTTCTCTTGTGAGAAACCACCAGTATGGATGAAAAGACAGCTGTGATTCGGCATTTAATATAACATTCGAATTATCGGGCAAGGTATAAGCCATATGTTCTCCCCTGGGGGAATTTATATTAATGGTATAAAATCGCATTATTAAACTTACACTTATCAGTACTAAGATTACTGCTGCTGCAGAGTACAGTAAGGGATACGACCTTCTGGTTTTAAAAGCTTGGTTTTCACTTTCAACTTCATTAAAAATATTGTTTAAAACCTCATCCTTAGTTTTATTATAAGCAGGCTCGCTCATGCCGAAGAATTTTTCTTCTTCACCCGGATTACCGGAATTATCTATATGTAAATTTTTATCATTCAATTGTTTATATGTTTTTTTAAATAGTCGAGAGCCAGTTTCATGCGCTTTTCAATTGCCTTCTGGCTAAGGCCAAGTGCGCTTGCTATTTCAGCATACTTTAGATTATCCATTCTATGCATCAGGAAAACAACTCTTTGTTTTTCGGGCATAGATTTTAGCAAATTATTATAATGCATTTTTAGTTCATCGTATTGTAAAATATCCAGTGGAGATTGATTTTCATACTCCGGTTTCATCCTGAAATTAAAGTCGGTTTCCCTGACATTTTTTCTGTAGGCACTAATAAATATATCTCTTGAAATTTTAAAAAGGAGTCCTTTAATATTGTCGTCACTAAACTTCGATCTCTTTTCCCAAAGTTTGGTAAAGGTATCCTGAGCCACATCTGTAGCCAGATTCACATCCCCACAACGATAGTAGATATAGTTTCTCACTGTATCGAAATTATTATTGAAAATATTTACAAACTCTTCCTGTGTCAAGGTCAATGAATTTCAGCAAAATTAAATTAAAAATTACAGGCTACCCAGACAAGTTCAGGAAGCCCGTAATTTCATTAGTAATCGGTTTTAGTGCAGGAAGATTGTATAAACTACTCCGTCGATAGTAAGAGTAGCGATATTGTCGCATTCACCATCACCATAATCCAGTAGTCTTATTGATTCACCTTCAGGACGAATTTCAATGCTACCTGATACAAAATGGCGGCATCCCAATTCTTTTCTCAACGGAATAATAATTTCACGTTCCCAAGTTGTTCCATCAACTCTTATACCATCGGCCATACCGCTAATTTCATAAACATCATCCCAACGAGTGAAAGTATCGCTTCCTTCAACCCAAACTCTTGTTCGTGATGAATTCCAACTTATGGTTCCTCCATCAAGAGCGAGATATACAACTCCTACTACTTGTATGTCGAAATAAACAAAGCCATCGGCATTTTCGCCCATATTTGTTACCACCTTAGTACCTTCAATTTTGTTGTCATTTACATAATAATCTTCAAATTCATGAGTGATCACCGTTCCTTCCTGAAAATATCTTCCTGTGAATGTTACTAAAATTTTTCCTCTTCTATAGCGCCCATCATTACATAAACAATTTTCTGTTCCAAAGTCGATTGTAAAGGTTCTCGGAAAGGCATTAGTGTCGAGCGAAACTGTTGCACAATCGCTAAGATACATTCTTCTCCATGTAGTAGATTTAAAACTATTTGATTTAAATGAATAAGCCTCATCAGAGATATTGCTAACATTATCAAATATACTCTCTGCAAGAGCCTCCTTTAAAGTTGAACTTGTGTCAGTTTGTGCTGTCTCATCCTTTTTACACGATGTGAAACTAATTGCAAAAGCTAGTGTCAAAATTGCGAATAAATAAAAATTTTTCCTTTTCATCTTTTAAAATTTTAAGTGTTTGTTAGCATACCGCACAAAAATGTTTTCACACTACCAAATTACTAAAATTTCTTGTTGCATAATACAATGAACAGATAACAGTTAACAGTTAATAATTAAAAAACGGTCAACCATATTTAGTGAAGGTCGAAGGACAATAATTCATAACTCATAACTTATAATTCACAACTTCACTACCGTCCATTAGCGAACATTTTCAGTAAATTTTGAACACTTTCGGAAAGGCCCAAATAATTGTTTTTAAGCAGATTACTCTAAATCAGGATATTGTAATAAATGGCACAATTTTTAATAAATCATATTGTCCAAAAAACAATTTGAGGTTGAATTATTTTTACAATAAAAAAAATATCGTTGAACTATTTTTAACAATAGTTTCATTATTTCTTTTATCCCTTAGTTCATTTAGCCAAAATCGAGTTTATAATACAAATTATATTACCAATACTACTCCCGTTATAGATGGAGTTATAAATGAAGAAGTATGGAACACAGTAGAATGGAGCAGTGATTTTGTACAACAACAACCCTATGAAGACGCCGAACCATCGCAGCAAACTGCCTTTAAAGTTTTATACGACGACAATAATCTTTATTTCGCTATTAAGGCCTTTGATAATGAACCTGAAAAAATTGAAAGAATGCTTACCCGAAGAGATGAGTTTGCCGGTGACTGGGTAGGGATTGCTATCGATAGTTATAATGATGATTTAACAGGATTTAGTTTCACTGTTAATGCTGCAGGAGTAAAAAGTGATGGAATAGTTACAAATGACAATAATTTTGATGAGACCTGGAATCCTGTTTGGTATGCAAAAGTAGGTACAGATGCAGATGGGTGGATAGCCGAAATGAAAATACCTCTAACTCAATTAAGGTTCTCTAAAAAGGATGAATATGTATGGGGGTTGGAATTATTAAGACAGATTTTTAGAAAAGAGGAATTATCATTATGGCAAAAGATACCGCAAAATACAGCAAGGTGGGTAAGTTTATGGGGAGAACTAAGAGGCATTAAAAATATAAAGCCAATTAAGGAAATTGAGATATTACCATATGCCATGGTAGAATATGAAAATTTTGAAAAAGAAGAAGGCAATCCCTTTGCCACGGGAAAAGATTATGGTTATAATGCAGGGCTGGATGCTAAGGTTGCTATTACCAACGACTTCACGTTAAATTTAACAGTTAACCCGGATTTTGGTCAGGTAGAAGCCGATCCATCTGAAGTTAATTTAAGTGCCTTCGAATCATACTTTGAAGAGAAAAGACCATTTTTTATTGAAGGATCCAATATTTTCAACTATCCTTTAACAGGAGGTGATGGACCATTTAGCAGTGATAAACTGTTTTATTCCAGAAGAATTGGCCGTCGACCAAATTACGAACCAGAAACTACTGATGGTGAATATATTAACTCGCAACCATTCACAAGAATACTGGGAGCAGCGAAACTATCCGGAAAGACTCAAAAGGGACTTTCCATTGGAATTTTGGAAACCCTTACCAAAGAAGAGTTTGCCGAAATAGATAGTCAGGATCAAAGGAGAAAAGTACCCATCGAACCAATGACAAATTATTTTAATACTCGTATTCAAAAGGATTTTAAAAATGGCAATACTACTTTTGGCGGGATGATTACTGCTACAAACAGATTTATAAGCGATAGCACTCTTGAGTTTCTACCAACTTCAGCATATACAGGAGGACTTGATTTTACAAATTTTTGGGATGAAAAATCATACTATTTCTCAGCAAAGGCAGTAATTAGTAAAGTAAATGGAACAAAAGAAGCAATTACTGAACTGCAGGAATCACCGCAAAGATACTATCAGCGTCCTGATGCTGCACACTTAACATTTGATACTACTCTCACATCAATTACAGGAAGTGGTGGAACAATAGAAGGAGGAAAAATAGGAGGTGGTCATTGGAGTTACGGTGGCTGGACTACATGGCGATCACCCGGATTGGAATTAAATGACCAGGGTTATTTGCGAGGAGCAGATTTTGCCAATGAAGTTATTTGGGCTGGATATAGATTATGGGAACCTTTCAGTATTTTTCGAAGTATGAATTTTAATGTTGCAGCATGGCTAGGTTGGGACTTTGGCGGTAATATCCTTTATCAGGGTTTAAATTTTAATTTCAATACTCAGTTTAAAAATTACTGGAGATTTGGAACAGGTATTTCCTATGACGGCAATGAATATAACAGAAGTGAACTTAGAGGAGGCCCAGCATTAATATTTCCAGGATATGTTAACAGGTGGATAAATATTGGCTCCGACAATCGGAAAAAATTAAGCGCCAGCATTTTTGCCTCTAACAGAAGTAATGACAATGATTTTGCTGAAGCTGTTAATGCAGGTATGGAAATTCAATACAGACCTTTGGATTTTTTGCAAATTTCTTTATCACCTAATTTCTACCTTGAGAATTCATCAGTAATTTACATAGAAACCATCGATTTGGAGAATGGACAAAAAAGATATATCGCCTCAGGGATTAAACAGGAATTTACCAGTTTGGACCTGAGAATAAACTTATCTATTACACCTGATTTATCCATACAGTTTTGGGGTCAACCATTCTTATTTTCAGGTGATTACAGCGACTACAAGAAAGTTGTTGATGCGGGTAACAAAGACATTATGGCTCAATATTATTCATTTTCAACCGATGAAATTAATTATGATGGAAAAGCGGATATTTACAATGTTGATGAAAATGTTGATGGCCAAACAGATTATTCCTTTGAAAATCCCGACTTTAGTTTTTTTGAATTCAGGAGCAACCTGGTATTAAGATGGGAATACATACCCGGAAGCACTGCCTATTTGGTATGGTCGCAAGGTCGTACAGGCGATCATCCTGACGGAAGGTTCAGCCTTAATAAAAACATCGAAAGATTGTCTATGTTGAAAGCCTCCAATACCTTTCTTTTAAAGTTTTCCTACAGGTTCAGTTTTTAGAACCATTCTATGATATTTTATACCTTTTTTTTCTAATTTGCGGGAACTAACAGTTGATATGTCCGTTAATTCCAAATTATTAATATTGTGTATTTTATGTCTGTTTACCAACGTAATTCAGGCACAAGTCAGGGTTTATAATACTTCAAAACTGGAAGGGAAAGCTCCTATAATAGATGGTTTGATTTCAGAAGATGTGTGGGATACAGTTGAATGGGAAGGAGAATTCACTCAAAAAGAGCCATATGAAAACCAAAAGCCATCCCAGGAAACTGCTTTTAAAATAATTTATGACGACAATAATCTATATGTTGCAATACGTGCATACGACACTGAACCTGAGAAGATTGAAAGACGGCTAAGTCGAAGAGGAAATCAGGATGGCGATTGGGTAGCAATAGCATTTAGCAGCTATAATGATAAACGTACAGCCTTTAGTTTTGGAGTAACAGCTGCTGGTGTAAAAGCCGACGGGATAGTAACTAATGATGTAGACTGGGACAATACTTGGCAACCAGTGTATGAGGTAAAAACTACTATTGATGGTGAAGGATGGGTGGCTGAAATGAAAATTCCGTTGAACCAGTTACGTTTTTCTTCAAATGCCAAAAAAGTTTGGGGTCTTGAAGTAATGAGAAGCCTTTTCAGAAAAGAAGAGTTTTCTGTATGGCAAATGGTTCCTCAGGATGCCTCCGGCTGGGTAAGTTTATGGGGAGAACTGCATGGAATAGAAAATATAAAACCTAAAAAAGAAATAGCGCTCACTCCTTATGTAATGGGAGGACTTGAAAAGAGTGTAAAAGAAGAAGGTAATCCATATGAAACTGGGACTAAATGGATAAACAATGCTGGATTAGATGGCAAAATTGCCGTAACAAATAATTTAACTTTAAACTTCACTCTCAATCCCGACTTTGGGCAGGTTTAAGCCGATCCTTCCGAAGTAAATCTATCAGCATTTGAAAGTTATTTCAGGGAACAAAGACCATTTTTTACTGAAGGATCAAATATTTATAATTTTCCCATTGTAGCTGGTAGTTTATCGAGCCAAGGATTATTTTATAGCAGAAGAATAGGACGTCGTCCTCAATACAATACTGACTTAAATGATGATGTATATATCAGGTCACCCGACTACACCAGA
>PKTD01000146.1 GCA_002869315.1 Marinilabiliales bacterium
GTGATGTTTCTGGTGAAGGAGTTCAGCAGGCATTATTAAAACTTTTGGAAGGAACTGTAGTTAGTGTTCCACCCCAGGGAGGCAGAAAACATCCTGAGCAAAAATTAATAGCAGTAAATACTAAGAATATATTATTTATTGCCGGAGGTGCATTTCAGGGTATAGAAAGAACTATAGCATCTCGAATGAGAACAAATGTAGTTGGCTATTCTTTTGCAGGTGTTAATGACAAAACAATAGATAAGGATAATTTACTTAAATATATTTCTCCCGCAGACTTGAAGAAGTTCGGACTTATTCCCGAAATAGTTGGACGACTTCCTATTTTAAGTTACTTAAATCCTCTCGATGAGCATGCTTTGAAAAGAATTCTTACAGAGCCAAAGAATGCAATTGTAAAGCAGTTTACCAAATTGTTTGATATGGATGAGATAGAATTGAATTTCACCGACAAGGCATTGGATTATGTTGTAGAGAAAACAATTGAGTTTAAGTTAGGTGCGAGAGGTTTACGTTCTATAATTGAAGCCATTCTTATGGATGCCATGTTCGAACTACCATCAGACAGCAAGTCCTCTAAACTTACTATTACACCATCATATGCGAAGAAAAAGTTTAATAAAGCAAGTCTTTCTAAACTAAGAGTTGCATAATATTTAGAACTACTAAATATCAGAACCCGGGAAATACTTTCTTTTCCAATTTTTATACTATCAAAATCAAAATATAATTTTGGCTAAATAATTGCGTTATTTGCACTGATGAAATGGCTTATCACAATATCGTTTTTACTAATTATTCCTTTTGTTTACTCTCAGGAAGTTAACAAAAAGGTAGTTAATGCAATTGTATTGGATGGAGATACCATAGCCGACATAACTTTGGATGAGGTAGAAGTACTACTATTGAAATATCCCAAAAGTAAACGCGGCAAAAAACGTCTTACACGATATGTAAAAAATGTGAAAAAAGTACTCCCATATGCTAAATTAGCAGGAAGCAAACTCAGGGAATATGAAGACATTTTAAAAAATGTTGAAAGTGATAAGCAGAGGCGAAAAATAATGAAACAAGCAGAAGAAGAGATAAAGGAAGAATATGGACAAACTCTCAAAGACTTAACATTTTCTCAGGGATTTATACTTATCAAACTAATAGACAGAGAGACAGGTAATTCTTCCTATGAACTAGTCCAGGAGTTAAGAGGTAAATTTTCAGCATTCTTTTATCAAACATTTGCAAGGCTCTGGGGATATAACCTTAAAACAAAATACGACCCCGAAGGAGAGGATAAACAATTGGAAGTAATAGTAAGACTAATTGAATTGGGAAGATTATAATTCTTTGTAGGGATCCAAAAATTAAATGCCATTCCGGCCAGAGGAAAATAACTTTAATTTTGATCGAATTAAAAAGCATAGTAAATAAATGAAACTAGATCAAGCTTTGGTTTTTTGCCTGATTTCTCTATTTACCCCTACCCTGAATTACGATCAATACTGTATAAATCATTATTTTGAAGTCCATGGCAAGCGACATATTTTCGATATATAATATATCGTATTTTAATCGTTCAACCATTTCATCAAGATCGGATGCATAGCCCCATTTTACCTGACCCCAGGAGGTAATGCCTGGTTTTACCTTCATTAACAAGCGATAGTGTGGTGCCCGTTTTAAAAGTTGGTCGATATAAAACTGTCGTTCCGGACGAGGACCCACCAACGACATTTGCCCTTTTAGAACAGTAAAAAACTGTGGAATTTCATCAAGGCGGACTTTTCTGATAAACTTTCCAAAAGGGGTAATCCTTGGATCATCATCAGAGGATAACTGGGGTCCGAATTTCTCGGCATCCTCATACATCGAACGGAATTTATACATAATAAAAGTCTTACCTCGCCTACCTACCCTTTCCTGAGCAAATAATATTGACCCTGGCGATGACAATCTAACTCCTATGGCAGTAAAAATATAAAATGGCGTAAGCAGTACTATCGCAATCAAAGATGCCAAAACGTCTATTAAACGCTTGAGAGATTGCTGCCATGCAGGCATTAAATCAGGCGATATCTCAATCAAAGGAGTATGGAAAATACCTGATACTTTTACAGTTCCGAATACTATATCCTGCATAAGCGGAATAACCTTTATAATAATATTTGCCTCTTCAAGCTCAATAATAATACGTTCAACTGTATCAATTTCAGAACGCTCAATTGCTATTATAACCTCCTCAACATCATATTCTTTAATAATCTGATTTAGGTTACTGTATGATCCCAAATGAGGAATAAACTTACCAATCTTAAAATGTTTCCTGTCATGTACATTCACAAAACCAACAAACTTATTTCCCGATTTAATTTCCTGATTATTTATATCATTATAGGTTTGTAAAGCGTTTCCATTACTTCCAATAATAACTGTATTAAAGCCCATTTTACCTGAGTGAATCTTACTTACAGTAATCGATGTTAAAATAAGTCGGAACGTATACGTTATGAAAAAATGCAATAAGAAAAGAGTTATAAACGACTGGTAATATGATTTATAGGTAAGAATAATATCGTCTAAAATTAAAACGAAGAAAATTATTGTAACCCCTATTAATGTAATTATTAATGTTTGGCCGAGTTCCTTTAATCTGGCTTTACGATATATTCTCCGATAGGCACCTATCATCACATAAAGCATCAGCCACATCAATGGTACAGCCATAATTCCCAGCCAAAACTGACGGTCATCAAAAATAAGGTCGATATGATGTAATAAATCAGGAACCTCCCATTGCTTCCTGAAAAAATAGAACAAACTCCAGGCTAATAAGGCTGCAAGCCAATCGAGAACAACATACTTTGTAACCTGTAATTTTCTATTCATATTAATTGTTATCTCTATACATCAATTTAAGATTATCCAGATAAATATTTGCCAATGCTTTATCTTTATCCAAAGCAGCCTCAAACAAAATTTTAAAATTATAGGCTCCGGGATATTGACTTATTGTTGGAGTAAGATTTATATAGATATGATTCCACTCTTCGGAATAATTCAGAACAACCAAAGGTACCGATTTATAACCGCCTGAATACGACACTAATAAGCCTACTGTCATATAGTTATCGGTTTTAAAATCCATTTCTAAAAATGCCGGTGATTCAAGACCAGGCAATTCATAAGATGAAAATGTCCAGCCGTTATAAAATGATCTGGAATTGCTTAGGTTTATTATACCTGAATACTTTGAGTTTTCACTGAGATATGCTTCCGGATTATTTGCAGGACTTGTAATCCTAATACTAGTATCGCTATTTGAAGTCTCTTCAATTGTTAAATTTCCACTTTCAAAATTTTCGATCCATGCAAACTTTACAGTATTATAATATTGAAATACTAGATTATTTAATTTTTGTACACTATCTGGATGGAATTCGAAATCATTAAAAACTATGGGCTTCATCATTGGATTTGGAGTTCTTGTAGAAGATATCCCATTAAGTTTAATTCCTGCTCTTATTTCAAGTTTATGCTTTCCATTATACAATAGGGGAAATTTAGCGGGTAACTCAAATACTCCCATTTGCTGATCATCAACATAAATCCAAAGATCCGTTATTTCGTGAGTATTTTCTCCCTGAACAGTATAATCAGTGCTAAAATATATGGTATCTACCTGCAAATAAGCAGGAATAGTAATATCTCCTTCAAACTTATTACATGAAGTAAAAATCATTACAGTGCTTATGAGCACCATCAGTAACAAACGTTTTAAGTGTGTATATTCAGCCAATATTACAAGCAATTTAAAAATCTAACGATGAAAATCTAATGTTATTGCAAATGTTAATATTTTATTAAATATTATTTGAATTTGCATAAATTTTTTCGAGGACCTTTTGAGCTACATCAAGGGCCATATAGCCATCTTGTATAGATACTGGTGGTGTCAAATTATTGACTACTGAATCTTTGAAACTTCTAAGTTCTTCTACTATTGCGTTAATTTCTTTTACTTCGGGCTTATTAAAAATTATTTGTCTTTTCTTTTTGTTCTCACCCAAATCAAGTATCATGGCAAATGGATCATCCGGAATTTCATCCAGTTCATTCATTTTAACAACTTCGGAAACTTTTTCGAGAAAATCCACCGTTATATATGCATCTCTTTGAAAGAAACGTGTTTTGCGCATATTTTTCAGCGAAATTCTGCTGGCGGTAAGATTTGCAACAGCTCCATTATCAAACTCTAGTCTTGCATTGGCAATATCGGGAGTATCAGAAACTACATTAACACCACTGGCATGTACTTTTCTCAAATTCGACTTAACAACACTTAAAACTATATCAATATCATGGATCATCAAATCCAATACTACTGGAACATCTGTACCTCTTGGATTAAATTGAGCCAGCCTGTGTGCCTCAATAAACATCGGTTGATTTATTTCATCTTTTGCAGCACTGAAAGCAGGATTAAACCTCTCCACGTGTCCTACCTGGACTTTAACCCCAGCCTCCTCAGCCAATACAATTAACTTACGAGCCTCCTCGGGAGTTGTTACAATTGGCTTCTCTATAAATACATGCTTTGACTTTTTTATTGCAGCAGCAGCACAATCGTAATGTGATACTGTTGGAGTTACAATATCAACAACATCGCAATCTTCTATAAGTGCATCTGTGCTATCGTAACTTTTAAGGCCCAATTCCTGACTAACCTTATCAGCATTATTTTTATCTGGATCAAAAAATCCAACTAATTGATATTCTGGTATTTGCTTAATGCATTTTAAATGTATTTTGCCTAAATGTCCGGCACCTAAAACTCCTATTTTTAACATACTTAAAAATTTTGCGCAAAGGTAATTTTTTATGCCATCAATATTATTAATTTAGCCAAATAATAATTAGAAATTTAGATTTTTTTTCATGGTAGATACTTACAAGCACAAGGGAATGCGACAAAAGTTGGTAAATGGCATTCGCAATAAAGGTATTAAAGATGAAAGAGTATTATCTGCCATAAATAAAATTCCAAGGCATTTGTTTTTAGATTCTTCCTTTTTACAATTTGCCTATGAAGACAAGCCTTTTCCAATTGGCTCAGGACAAACAATATCACAACCCTATACTGTAGCATTTCAATCAGAACTATTAGATATAAAGAAAGGTATTAAAGTTCTTGAAATTGGAACAGGATCTGGTTATCAAGCATGTGTGCTGGAAGAAATGGGTGCAAAAGTATTTAGTATAGAACGTCAGAAAAAACTATTTACCAAAACAAAAGCATTTTTGAAAAAACTTGGTTATCAATCTAAAGTATTTTATGGAGATGGAAATAAAGGTCTGGCAACCTTCGCCCCTTTCGATAGAATATTGATTACTGCTGCAGCACCTGAAATTGCCGATGCATTAATAGAACAACTCAAACCTGGTGGCATTATGGTAGTGCCATATGGAGATGGAAAAGTGCAATCGATGATAAAAATTACAAAAAAGGAAAGCGGTGAAATAGTAAAAGAGGACTACGGCCATTTTAGTTTTGTACCACTTTTAAAAGATAAAGCTAACGATTAATATTTAGCAGGATGATAATTGGTATTGGGGGAATAAGCAATGCGGGAAAATCATTTCTGGCAAATCTTATTAAAATAAATCTGGAGAAAAAGTACAAAGTTAAAATTTTATGTCAGGATGACTTTATTAAACCTGAATCAAAAATTCCAACTATTAATGGACTTACCGACTGGGAGCATCCTTCTTCTATAAACCATGAGATGTATCTGCAGGCGGTGTTTCGCGAAGCAAAAAATAATGACATTGTAATTTCCGAAGGATTATTTGCCTATTATAGCAATACGCTTACTGAATCTTACTCCAAAAAACTCTTTCTTTATATTGACAAAGAAACATTTAAGCAGAGAAAACAGCATGATTTAAGATGGGGAAAAGTTCCCGACTGGTATATAGAGCACATATGGTCATCATATCTTAGATACGGAAAAGCAAATGATATAATAGGCATAAAAAAAATTGATGCTTCAAATGATTTTAATCTTGAAGAGATTAGCGATTACATAGAATCGAAATAATAGTTAGCAATAATTTATCAAATTAACATTCTAACATTTTGTTAACATTTAACTATTATTTATCTTTAATTTTGCAAAATTATGGAATACATAGTTGATTATTTTATTGCTCTTTGGGAGTTAACTATTGATATGGCCCCTTATCTTCTACTGGGGTTTTTATTCGCCGGCATATTAAAGGTATTTCTTCCTGCTGGTATAATGAATAAATATCTGGGAAACAGTACTTTTAAATCGGTTGTAAACGCAAGTATTTTGGGAGTGCCACTCCCTCTCTGCTCATGTGGAGTTTTACCGGCTGGCATAAGTTTATATAAAAACGGTGCTTCCAAGGGTTCATCAGTTTCATTTTTAATTTCCACGCCTCAAACGGGAGTCGATTCAATATTAGTAACATGGTCGATGCTAGGCCTTCCATTGGCAATAATACGACCCATTGCGGCCTTTATAACTGGAATTAGTGGTGGAGTTTTAACAAATAAATTCGATCCCGTAACCGATCAAAAGGCTGAGGATGAGAGAAAAACACATGCTAAAACAATGAAACCCAAAAAATCATTAGGGGCAGTATTGCATTATGCATTTGTTGAAATGGTTATGGATATTGCCAAATGGTTAATTATTGGGCTTATGATTGCAGCTTTAATATCTGTACTTGTGCCTGATAACTTCTTCACAGATTTTCATCTAGATGGAATTCTGGGTATGCTGGTAATGCTAATCGTGAGTATTCCATTATACGTTTGTGCTACTTCATCAGTACCAATTGCAGCAGTGCTTTTAATGAAGGGAATTTCGCCCGGAGCATTATTAGTCTTCCTTATGGCAGGTCCTGCAACAAACGCAGCAACTATGACTGTAGTAGGAAAGAATTTAGGGAGGAAGACTCTGATAATTTATTTGTCGACTATAATAGCGGGATCTTTAATATTTGGATTTATTATTGACACTTTTTTACCAGGAAACTGGTTTCTGCCTCTGGCAAGTATTATGGGACATGAACATGGTTTACTACCTCACTGGTTTAACGTTTTAAGTGCGGTGGCTTTAGTTGCCTTTCTAATCAATGTGTATGTTCACAAAATAATTGACCACTATAAGCAGAAAAAAACAAAAGAAACAAATCTTACAGGATTAAGTATAAATATCCCTAATCTAACCATAGGTGTTGAAGGAATGACATGTGAAATGTGTAAGGCAAAAGTAGAGAAAGGTCTTTCAAATATGGAAAACGTAAAATTTGCAGTGGCAAATCCTGAAACCAATAGTGTTCAGATTTATGGCGATAATGCTAAAATGGAAGACTTACAAAAGAAAGTAGAAGAATTAGGATACGAATTTACCGGAAAAATAAAATAAAGTATTCTAAACCCTTATAAATCGGCATAATAATCTTTAACAAATGTCTGCTCCTGCATAGGAGGACGCACATAACCCTTATTATGAGTTCTGGTAGGAAGTTCAATGGGTTCCGGAGTTAAATCTTCATATTGTATCATAGATAAAATATGACGAATAGTATTTAATCTTGCTTTCCTTTTACTATCAGCATTTACAACATACCAGGGTGAAAGTTTAGTATCAGTGTATGCAAGCATTTCATCCTTAGCCCTTGAATACTCCACCCATTTTTCTCTGGATTTCAAATCCATATCACTAAGTTTCCATCTTTTAGTAGGATCTTCCAGTCGTGACTGAAACCTTTGCTCTTGTTCTTCTTCACTAACTGAAAACCAATATTTCAGAATTACAATACCGGATCGAATTAGCATTCGTTCAAAATTAGGACACGAACGCAGGAATTCCCAATATTCGTCATCTGTGCAAAAGCCCATTACTCGCTCCACTCCTGCTCTATTATACCATGATCGGTCGAAAAGAACAATTTCTCCGGCTGAAGGTAACTGAGATACATAACGCTGAAAATACCACTGAGTTTTTTCTTTCTCAGTTGGAGTTCCCAAGGCCACAACTCTGGCAATTCTGGGGTTAAGTTTCTCTGTTATCCTTTTAATAACTCCACCTTTTCCAGCAGCATCTCTGCCTTCAAAAATTATAACAACCTTAAGTTTTTTGGCTTTTACCCATTCCTGAAGCTTAATTAGTTCTACTTGCAAGCGCTCTAATTCACCCTCATAAAACGACTTCTTCAATTTATTATGATCATTATTTTTTTCAGAGTCTGCTGCCATAATTGTTTTTATTGATTATTATTTTCCTGCTGTATTATCAACCTCCTTACAATATAATCTCCAGAGGTTTTGAGAACAAGCATATAAACTCCATTTTCAAGAATCCCACTGTCAATGCTTATATTTGATCCTCGCACCTGTTTACCATCAAGGTCTCTGGAATACAATAAAGACCCATACATATCGTAAATTTTTAACTCTACATCACTAACAGTTTCCTTAAAGTTCATATAAAATTTACCGGAATTAGGATTCGGAAGTATTGAAATTGCATCATTCAGATTTGCCTGCTGTTCAGGAACTGAGATTTCACAAACTGTAAAATCAAAGAAAACTGTTATCTGTCCACTGTCAACACAACCAGTATAACCATTGGTAACAACCACATCATGGGTTTGAAAGTCTATCCAACTACCTGAAGTTGCAACAGTTATATATCTATTTTCATAATTGTCAGTTTTCCAGAAATATGTATTTGTTGGCGGATCTGTATCAAATCCAGCATCCAGGGTAACCGTATCTCTGACACATACATTAATAGTATCTCCTCCTCCATAGGGTGGATACTGACTTGGAATCAAATCAATTATTGGCAAAGGATTTACAGTAACAGTTACACTTCCATCGAATTCATTTTCAAATTGGTCCTCTAAATGCAAATTATAGGTTGTGGTTTCTGTGGGACTAACAGTAAAACTACTTTCTGTTGAAACTACTTCCCCTGTATTCAGTTTCCATTCATAGATATATCCACCACCACCACCGGAAGCTAGTGCACTAATTTCGGTAGATTCTCCAACACAAATTGCTCCTGGTGTTGCATTAGGTACGGCCATTAAAACATCTGATGAAACAATCACAAACATTTCATCTGTTTCACTAATACATCCGGAACTATTATCTGTTATTATTAAGGTAAATTCTGTTGTTTGCGGAAGCAAAAGTGTTGTAGGTCCAGGAATGTCATTCTGCTCCAGCCAACTGGCAGGTTCCCACTGATAACTGTAATTTCCACTTCCTCCGGAAGCATTTCCATCTAAAGTTGCAGTGTTGCCCAGTTCAATTTCAATATCCTCTCCTGCTAAAGCTACAGGTGTAGGGTTAACGGTAACACTTACACTTGCTTCTATAACTGTAAATCCATCAGTAACTTCAACATAATATGTTACATCCTGAGTTGGATAATCAGAGGGATTTTGTTGAGTTGAACTAAAATAAGGAGGGTCTGAGGTCCATGAATAAGAATAATTTTCTGAACCGCCTTCCGGGAATGCGCTAAGGTTAACAATTTCTCCATTACAAATTTCTGGTTTATCAACGGAAGCAGTCACTGTTAATGGCCCACCTACTATATTTACCCACATGGTATCCTCTCCAACACAAGTAGAAACATTATCTGTTACTTTCAATACAAATTGAGTACTTGTAGTGAGGCTTACCGTAGTTGGATTTTGAATATCCGGATTATCTAACAAATCCTGTGGCTCCCAGTGATATGAAAAATCTTCTGATCCCCCACTTGCAGAGCCATCCAAACTTGCAGTCGCACCATAAGCGATAGCAATATCATCACCTGCAGAGGTTAATGGAGTATCCAAATCTATATCAAAATACAAAGTATCAGGTGTAGCATAATTATTACATGGGTCAGAAATAAAACTAAGTGGTTTAATTATCAATGAATACTCTCCTGCCTGGGTTATTGCTGGTGTAAAATACAATGTGAAATTACGTTCGTTGGCACCTCCCAGATCACAATTCTCACCATAAATACTATCAATAGTATAAGGTCCGCCAGGCCCCTCCATTATAAAATCGCCCTTTTGAATAGAACTACATTTGATATTTTCATTGAAATAAATATTCATTTCATCTGTACCACAGGCAGTTATCTCGTCATTTCCAATATGGTCGATAAATGGTTGCTGATCATCAAATATAACAGCAGTAGAATTTGAGAAATTCAATGTATATCCTCCTGGTGTTTGAGTCCAGTCACTTATTACCAATA
>PKTD01000113.1 GCA_002869315.1 Marinilabiliales bacterium
CTAATGAATTCATCCAGGACATTATAAAAAAAATTGATTTATTTATTAATCAGGATGGCTCGAAACAAGATTTACGCAGAATTATAAAAAAGATTGACGATAACCTTTCCGACAAAGACTCCTGGGAAAAATTTGCATACCATTTTGATCAGGTACACGGCGACTATCTAAAGAAGTTGTCCAAAGCAAATGTACGTTTGTCACCCAGAGAAATCAAACTTGCAGCATTTCTGAGGATGAATATGAGTTCAAAGGAGATATCAAGCCTTTTAAATATAACCGTTAGAGGTGTGGAACTAGCCAGACACAGACTAAGAAAAAAATTAAAACTGGATCGTGACCAAAACCTTGTTGAATATTTGATAGAGCTTGATCTCAAGGATTAGGTATAGGTTTTAATTATGTCTACTTCAAACCTATTTGTTAGTAATTTACTGAATAATACAAAATATGTTTAGTTCCTTTAATCAATAAACATATTATATCTTTAAAGGCCGATTTTTGTTATTAATTATTTTTATGTTTATCGTACATTAGCAGTCCAAATTAAATTAAATAATATGAAAAAATATTTTATTGCATTAGTATCTCTTGTTTTTGTTGTAAACATACAAGCACAAAAAATTAAACTTGTAGATGGAGATTTAAATTTCTTAAAAGGTCAAGATAAAATTGGTGTGAAATTCACCTATGACGAAAACCTAAAAGTTGGCCCAGGAACTGAGGCCCAGTATATTAACAAGAAGATGGCTGCTGCTGAAGAAGGAGAAGCAGGAAGCGGTGAAAAATGGAAAGAAGCGTGGTATTCAGATCGCACCATTCATTATCAACCTAAATTTATGGAACTGTTCGAAAAAGTATTAGAAAAAAAAGATGTACTTCTACTCGATAATGGAGAACCATCAACTTATACAATGATTGTAAACACCACTTTTATTGAACCAGGTTTCAATATTGGTATATCAAGTAAAAGGGCTTCTGTTGATATGACAGTAACATTTGTAGAAACTGCCAATCCTGATAAAGAAATGGCTAAATTTCTAATTAAAAGGTCGCCAGGGACTGCAACATATGATGCCGGAAGTCGTGTGGGAGAAAGTTATGCTAAAGCAGCCAAGTATTTTGCAAAATATTTATTGAAAGAGAAAGCCTTTTAAAAGTATAATTCTCATATAAGTAAAACACACTTACATTGTAATGATAAGCATAGCCGTTGTCTTGTAGCAAGATAACGGCTTTTTATTGATATATTTATTGTTTAGTCAATAACAATTTTATTGTAATTTGATTTTTAAAAGGTTCTCATGAAATAATTAAAACTTTTAATATCATTTTTAAGATATTTACAAAACTCATAGATTTTAAAACTGCTGCCATTCATCTAAAATGCAGTAAGGATTACAAAATTTTAATTAAATTTACCCAATTGTAAATAGTCAATTGATATAATTAAATCATTTTTAGAGTTATTAATCTCATTACAACTATATTAAATATTTGCTTACAATAAAAATAGAAGTATTAAATTGAGTCTATAAATTATTATCATGGCAGGGAATAAAGACGCAGATAGCACATTCACTAAAGCTGAAGACATTCAACTTTTATTTGACAATATGTCAAGTGGTTTTGCTTTACATAAAATTGTACTTGACAAAAATAATAAGCCAGTAGACTATATATATTTAAACGTAAACAAGGAGTTTGAAAAATTAACTGGCTTAAAATCAAAAAAAATTCTTGGTAAAAAGGTAACAGAAGTAATACCTGGAATTGAGAAAGAACCAGCCAGATGGATAGAGCTATATGGAAATATAGCCCTAAGTGGGAAGCCCGAAAAATTCCAAAGTTATGCTTCAAATCTTAAAAAGTGGTTTTCTATTCACGCTTACTCACCTAAAAAAGGCCATTTTGCAACAATTATTGAAGACATCACTGAATGGAAAGATACTGAAATAGAATTAAAAATCAGTGAAGTAAAGTATCGCAATTTACTGGAAAGTATCCCCATTGGTATTGGATACTTTAGTTTAGACGGGAGAGTAATATTATTTAATGAACTGGCGGCAAACTATATGGGGGGTAAGCCTGAGGACTTTGTAGGCAAATCATTTAATGAATTATTTGGCAATGAAAAAGGAGAAGAATACCACAGAAGAGTTTTAAGAGTAATTGAAAGTGAATCAGTAAATGAATATATTGACAAAGTTAACTTGCCTAATGGGAGAACTCTGTGGTTCTTTTCTAAATATAACAGAATTAAAAATGAAGATAATAAGACTGTTGGCGTTCAAGTAAATTCTTCGGATATTACGGCTCAAAAGGAAAGTGAACTAGCTATTAAACAAAGTGAGGAAAGATATAACCTGGCAATCGAGGCTACACAAGTAGGTATATTTGACTGGAACCTTGTAACAAATGAGATATACTATTCTACAGCATGGAAAAAAATGCTGGGTTTTAAGGATCACGAATTGCAAAATGATTTTTCCGTTTGGGAAAAACTTACAGAAGAAGAAGATGTAAAGCGCTCCTGGGAAATGCAGCAAGAACTTATATCCAAGAAAAGAGATAGATTTGAACTAGAATTCAAAATGAAACATAAAGATGGGCATTGGGTTCATATACTATCTAGAGCAAAAGCAGTTTTTAATAAAAATGATGAGGCAATAAGAATTGTTGGAACTCATGTAGACATAACTGACAAGAAAATAGCCGAACAACAACTCAAAGAAAGTGAAGAGCGATTTAAAGCATTGCACAATGCTTCATTTGGAGGTATAACTATACACGACAAAGGCTTAATACTTGATTGCAATCTAGGATTATCTAATATTACAGGATATAGTACTGATGAGTTAATAGGCATGGATGGTTTACAACTAATTTCTGAGTCAACAAGGGATATGGTTCTTAACAATATCTTATCAGAATATGAAAATGCTTATGAAGCTGTTGGAGTAAAAAAAGATGGCACAGAATATCCATTACGTCTTGAGGCTAGAATGATTCCATACAAAGGAAGAAAAGTTAGAGTTGTAGAATTCAGAGATATTTCAGAACAAAAAAAATCACAAATTGAACTTATTAAAAGCGAAGAAAAATACAGAAATATTTTCGATAGCATTCAGGATGTATATTATGAAACTTCATTAGATGGGATTTTATTGGAAGTAAGTCCTTCTGCAGAACTTCTTTCAAAAGGTCAATTCAAAAGAGAAGACTTAATTGGAAACTCTATGCTTAGTTTATATGCAAACATTGAGGATAGAGATAAGTTTTTAAATGAATTAATCAAAACTGGCAAGGTTAATGACTATACAATAACATTAAAAAACAAAGATAATTCAAATATATATTGTTCGGTATCATCAAGATTGATAATTGATGACAAAGGCAACCCAAAAAAAATAGTTGGCAGTATCAGAGATATTTCGAGACGGACTCTGGCAGAAAAAGAACTAATAATTGCTAAGGAAAAAGCAGAAGAATCCGACAGATTAAAATCAGCATTTCTTGCAAATATGAGTCATGAAATAAGAACTCCTATGAATGGAATTATTGGTTTCACAAGTCTTTTGAAAGAAAGTAAAGATGATGAGGTAAAACAGAGCAGATATGTAGATATTATCCTAAAGAGCAGTCAGAGAATGCTGAACACAGTAAATGATATTATAGAAGTTTCAAAAATAGAAACCGGGCAAATAGACTTAAACATCAGTGAGTTTAATATCATGGAAGTTTGTGAACATTATTATAATTTTTTCAAACTAGAAGCTAACAGAAAAGGTCTTGATTTTAAATTTGAGAAAGACAATTCATTGAACATTTCTTATATTAAATCTGACAAATCAAAGTTCGAATCTATACTTTCAAACCTATTAAAAAACGCCATAAAATATACGAATGAAGGTAGCATTATTTTTGGTTTTACATATGAAGATAATCACATAAAATTCTGTATTAAGGATACTGGAATTGGAATACCAAAAAACAGAATAGATGCCATTTTTGACAGATTTACCCAAGCCGATATTGAGGATAGAATGGCATATGAGGGGTCTGGTTTAGGGCTTTCAATAGTAAAGTCATATATTGAAATTATTAATGGAAAAGTTTGGGTAGAATCAGAGGAAGGCAAAGGATCAAAGTTTTGTTTCACTCTTCCTTTGGAAGTTGCTGATGAAAAACCACATACTGATGAAAAAAAACCAGTAAAAAAGACCATAAAGAAACTAAATGTTCTTGTTGTAGAAGACGATAGAACCAGTTTCATGCATTTAGAAATAATCCTAAAAGATATAGTTAAGCAACTTCACCATGCTGTAAGCGGAAAGGATGCAATAGAAATATGTAAAGAAAATCCCGATATTGATTTAATTTTAATGGATATTAAATTACCCATTTTAAATGGATATGAAGTCACCAGGAAAATCAGGGAGTTTAATAAGGATGTTGTAATTATTGCTCAAACCGCATTTGCTCTACATGGTGATAGTGAAAAGGCAAAGGCTGCTGGATGTAACGATTATATTCCGAAACCAATAGTTAAAGAGAAATTAGAAGAAATAATAAATCAAAACTTCTAAAAAACACAAATAAAGTATTTTTTATTTTGAATGATTTACTTCAGCAGGTAATGCTTGCTGACAAGTTTCCAGATTTTTACTCAATTCCATTTTTAAAAGATCAAGTTTCTTTATCTCTGTTGAGTCTCCTTTATATTTTTTATAAATATATTTTTTTGCTTCAACACTCAACCTAAAGTTCATGGATTTCTTTTTATTTAGGCTTCTATCCGATCGCGTTTCCATCATCTTCTTGTCAATTAAATCTTTCTGACAATCCAACTCGGCCAACACATAAGCATCTGCTTTTCTCTTTTCTTCCTGCAAGTACTTTGCTTTGGCATCGGCCGTCATAGGAACAACACTGCAGGATGTAATCACAAAAATTAATAACAGACTAAGTATTTTAACTATCTTTATCATAAAATAATTTTTATCATTTTAGTGCAAAATTAAACATATAAAAGACATAATGTCACTTAAACAATCTTAAAAATTGTTTGGCATTCTAATTGACAAACGTAAAATAAAAACAAAAATTTCAAAATACATATGGAAACACAGAAATGTTTAATAATTGGATCAGGACCTGCAGGCTATACTGCCGCAATTTATGCTGCAAGGGCAGATTTAAAACCTGTATTATATGAAGGAATGGAGCCTGGTGGCCAATTAACTACAACCACTGAAGTAGAGAATTTTCCCGGATATCCGGAAGGTATAGATGGCCCGAAAATGATGGAAGACCTTAAAAATCAGGCTGTAAGATTTGGAACTGATGCCCGATGGGGAATGGTTACAGATGTTGACACTACGAAACGTCCTTTCAAGGTAAAAATAGATGATGGTACTGAAATATTGGCTGAAACTATAATTATCGCAACAGGTGCTACTGCTAGATATTTAGGCCTTGAATCGGAAGAAAGATTTAAAGGTGGTGGTGTTTCTGCTTGCGCCACTTGTGATGGTTTCTTTTATAAAGGCAAGCCTGTTGCTGTAATAGGCGGAGGTGATACAGCCGCAGAGGAAGCTACTTACCTGGCTAATCTTGCAAGTAAAGTTTATATGGTACATCGAAGGGATGAACTTAGGGCATCGAAGGCTATGGCCAAAAGAGTTTTAAACACTAAGAATATTGAGATGCTATGGGACAGCGAAGTAAAAGAAGTTGTAGGTGTTGAAGAGGGCTTTACAAAAGCACTTAATGGAGCCATAATTGTTAATAATAAAACTGGTGAAGAAAGAAAAATTGATATAGAAGGATTTTTTGTTGCTATTGGTCATACGCCAAACACTGATTTATTTAAAGGTAAACTGGACATGGATAGTACAGGTTATTTAATTACTAAACCTGATTCTACAGCCACTAATGTTCCGGGTATTTTTGCCGCTGGGGATGTTCAGGATAAGCATTTCCGACAGGCAATCACAGCAGCTGGTACTGGATGTATGGCAGCCATGGAAGCAGAAAGATTTATAGGAGAACAAGAATAAAATTATTTGAGCCCGGAATTGAAATTTTCCGGGCTTTTTTATACTAACCCAATCCTAACTATCAATTCATTTCTAATACATTTCTCTTTATCTTTGCATTTTTATAATTCATAATGGCCATAGAAGAGAAAAGAGTAAAAATTATTTATAAAGCATCATGGGTAGCAATTATTGGCAATGCCATTTTATCTGTGCTAAAAATAGTTATCGGACTCATCTCAGGAAGTATAGCCGTTGTTGCTGATGGCATAGACTCGGCCAGCGATATAATAACTTCGATAATAACCCTTATTACTGCCAAAATAATATCTAAACCACCTAATCCCAAATTCGCCTATGGATATGGCAGGGCCGATACTATTGCAACTAAAGCCCTGGCTTTTATCATTTTCTTTGCAGGTGCTCAACTAACGCTTTCCACTATCGATGTAATTATTAATCCAACTGAAAGGGAACTCCCAGGAATAATCTCTGTTTACATAATTATAATATCAATTATCGGCAAGTATGGGCTTGCCTGGTACCTAAACAAAACAGGGAAAAAAATCGACAGCCAAATGCTTATTGCCAACGGCCGGAATATGCAAAACGATGTAGTAATTTCAATTAGTGTTTTAGTTGGACTTGCTTTCACATATTGGTTTAAACTCCCAATTTTAGATGTAATTACTGCACTATTTGTTAGTTTTTATATTATGTACATTGCCTTTAAAATATTTATGCAAACAAACCGCGATCTCATGGATGGCATAGATGATACTGATATTTACAAACAAATTATTGGCATCGTAAATTCAGTAGAAGGAGTAGAAAACCCTCATCGTATAAGAGTAAGAAAACTAGCCAACTTATATCTGGTAGCTCTCGATCTGGAGGTTGATGGTGATCTAAGCGTAAATGAAGCTCATGAAATTTGTTCAAAAGTTGAAGTATTAATAAATGAAAAAATTGATAATATTTACGACATACTGATACACATCGATCCTATGGGGATAAAAGAGGATGAAGCCTATGGAGTATCGGAGAACGACTTAACCTAATTTCTCAAATATTTTCCTCATTTACTGACCTTTACAAATCAAATTATATTAACTTTTTTACCTTAATATTTTATTAAAACTTTATTAATTTGAACTGTATCGTTTTCTATATTTGCAGCCATAAATAATGTCAAAACATTAACTATGATTTCATTTTTCCACCTCAGCAACAAACATTTTTTCCTTGTTAAATCCGCCTCAAAACTAGATTTTAAAAATGTCAAAAAACTTAAGTGGCTCTTTGGTGATGCAAAGAAAATAGCAGAAGATTCAATCGATGATTTTTTTATTGGACCCAGGAAAGAAATGATAACCCCATGGAGCACAAACGCGGTGGAAATTTGTCAGAACATGGGAATAGAGGGAATATAAAGAATTGAGGAATTTGAAAGAGTGAATTCAAAAGATGCCAAATTCGACCCTATGTTGCAGCAATTTTATGATGGTGTTGATCAAACTACATTTGACATTCCCGCTATAGCGGAAGAGATGAAATATATAGAGGACATTAGTTCTTATAATGAACAAGAAGGATTAGCTCTGAGTAATGATGAAGTTGACTATTTAAATACCGTAAGTGAAAAACTAGGTCGCAAGTTAACAGACTCCGAAATTTATGGCTTTGCGCAGATTAACTCTGAACATTGTAGGCATAAAATATTTAATGGGACTTTCATTCTGGATGGCAAAGAGATGAAAGACAGTCTTTTTGCTTTAATCAAAAAAACATCTGAAAAAACACCTGGTAAACTTGTTTCTGCATATAAGGATAATGTTGCTTTTGTTATAGGACCAAAAGTAGAACAGTTTGCTCCAAAAACTCAAAATACATCTGATTATTTTAGCATAACAGACATCGACACTGTTTTATCATTAAAAGCAGAAACCCATAACTTTCCAACAACTGTAGAGCCATTTAATGGTGCTTCCACAGGCTCAGGTGGAGAAATACGCGACCGTTTAGCTGGAGGAAAAGGAAGTTTACCCCTTGCAGGAACTGCAGTTTACATGACTTCTTATACTCACAAAGACAATAAAAGAAAATGGGAAAAAAGTGTTGAGGCCAGAAAATGGTTATATCAAAGTCCTGAAGAAATTCTTATAAAAGCCTCAAATGGCGCCAGCGATTTTGGAAATAAATTTGGTCAGCCTTTAATAAATGGTAGCCTATTAACTTTCGAGCATGAAGAAAACGAAAAAACTTTTGGTTACGATAAAGTTATTATGCTTGCCGGTGGTATTGGTTTCGCCAAGAAAAATGATGCACTGAAAGCAAATCCTGAACCAGGTGATATAATAGTTGTTTTAGGTGGAGATAATTACAGAATTGGAATGGGTGGTGGAGCTGTTTCATCAGTAGATACCGGAGAGTTTGGAAATGCTATCGAACTAAATGCTGTTCAAAGAGCAAATCCGGAGATGCAAAAGAGGGTAATGAATGCTATTAGAGCTATGGCTGAGGCCACTGACAATCCTATTGTTTCAATTCACGACCATGGAGCAGGTGGCCATTTAAACTCTTTGTCGGAATTGGTTGAAGACACAGGTGCAGTTATCGATGCCAGGAAATTACCCATAGGTGACCCAACTCTTTCTGTAAAGGAAATATTGGGAAACGAATCTCAGGAAAGAATGGGATTAGTTCTAAAAAAAGATGACTATAAAACTCTTGAAGAAGTGGCTTTACGTGAAAGATCACCAATTTACAAAGTTGGAGAAGTAAAAGACAATCAAGAGTTTATAATAGAGGCCGATGATAAATGTCCGGTGGACTTGAAACTAGAATACCTTTTTGGGAAACCACCAAAAACAGTACTTTATGATAATACTGCTCATTCTAACTTTAAGTCATTAGAGTTTAATGAAGCAGACTTATTAATTTATTTAAATGATATATTAAAACTAGAGGCTGTGGCTTGCAAAGACTGGCTGACAAATAAAGTCGACCGCTCTGTTACTGGTAAAGTTGCTATGCAACAATGTGCTGGTCCTCTCCAACTACCTCTAAATAATTTAGGTATTACCACTCTCGACTATCGTGGCGAAAAAGGTATAGCCACAGCCTTGGGTCATGCTCCCCTACCAGCACTTATTAATCCTCAGGCCGGATCCAGATTAGCAATTGCAGAATCGCTTACAAATTTGGTTTGGGCACCAATCGACAGTAAATTATCCGGCGTTTCCTTAAGTGCCAATTGGATGTGGCCTGCCAAAAATGAAGGTGAAAATTACAGACTTTATAAGGCAGTGGAAGCTGTTAGTGAATTTGCCATTGATCTGGGAATTAATATCCCAACAGGAAAGGATTCACTTTCCATGACTCAGAAATATCCCGATGGAAAAGTTGTATACGCGCCGGGGACAGTAATTATTTCCGCCGTTGGCGAAGTAAGTGATATTAAAAAAGCCGTTAGCACACGTCTGCAGCCCATATCAGGCACAAAATTGATTTATATCGATTTCTCCAATAAACCCTTTGAACTTGGTGGTAGTAGTTTTGCTCAAACTCTTAGCAAACTAGGGGATAAAAGCCCTGACGTTGATGCTAAGTATTTTGCCAAAGCATTCAATGTTGTTCAGGAATTAATTTACAGTGAATTAATTTTATCAGGTCATGATATTTCTGCAGGAGGAATGTTAACCACTCTATTGGAAATGAACTTTCCAAACGTTATGTGTGGAATTAATATTGATATAAGCAGTTTTGATTACGACAGTATAACTTCATTATTTAATGAAAATCCCGGGATTATTATACAGGTAAATAATGAATTGGAAGTCGAAAATACTCTCAAAACTAATAATCTTAACTATTGTTTACTTGGAGAAGTGCAGGATAAAAGAAGCCTGGATATTAAAATGAAAAATAATTCCATAAGCCTGGATATAAATTCATTACGAAAGCAATGGTTCGAGAGTTCTTACCAACTGGATATGATGCAAACCACGGAAGAACTTGCATTAAAGAGATTTGAAAATTTTGATAAACAGGATTTGAACTTCGATTTCCGTAAAAAATTTACTGGTAAAGCAAGTGACTATGGAATAGACTTTAACAGAAGGAAATTAAGTGGTATTAAAGCAGCTATAATTCGAGAGAAAGGCGTTAATGGTGAGAGGGAAATGGCTTATGCAATGCATC
>PKTD01000026.1 GCA_002869315.1 Marinilabiliales bacterium
ACACGGGTTCAAATCCCGTACGGTGTACTACAAAACTCCTCAGTCGGAAGACTGAGGAGTTTTTTTATGCGAAAAAACCAAAAGCTTGCTTTATGGCTTTTTCGCATAAAAAAACTGAAATCTCCTGATAGGAGATTGGTTTTGTTGATACACAAGCCATAGAGAATTAACTAATTAAATCCCCAATTTAACTTCCAAATATTATTAATTATCCTTAATAACAAAACAAATCGATAACAGAGATTGGTTTTGTTGATACACAAGCTTGCGAGTATTCACAAAGTAAATATCAATTGAAAACAAACTAAACAAAAAGTAACTCTTAATTAATATGATAACAATGCCTTAGCAGATTAAATATCATATCCAAACAAAATATTTCATGGACTTATGCGTTTAATTATCAAATTCTAAAAACTTTATGCCAAATAATTACTCATTTTTTTCACATCAATTGTTAAACATTAAAAAATTAAAAAATGAGAAAGTTATTTTTATTAGTATTAGCAATCAGTCTTTTTGCCGCCTGCAATAAGGACAAAACCAATCCTCAAGAAGAATCAAATTATTTTCCTATGCAAATCGGAAATTATTGGGTTTATCAGCATTATAATATCGACTCATTAGGTAATGAAACTGATATGAATAAAACTGATAGCGTGATAATTAAACGTGATACCATAATTAACAATAAGCAATATTTTGTTCTTGAAGGCACCAACTAACCTTATAATGGTAATAGATGGGAAATACTGGATTATTTGAGAGATTCAAGCGGTTATCTGGTAAATATTAATGGAGTAATTAAATGCTCAAACAATAATTTTTCTGATACTTTACTATCAAAAACTGAAATTATAGGCGAGGATACTTTGTTTGTTCTTACATATCAAATGGAAGAATCCTTAAATCCCATAATTGTTCCTGCTGGTGAATTTGAAGCAATTAACTTTAAAGGTACGGTTGTTATGCCTAAGGATCATCCGGGAATACAAAACCCAAGATTTATGAATAACTATTATGCTGATGGAGTTGGAAAAATTATAGATACTTATTTTTTTCTGAGTAGTTCCTTTATAAATGAAAAAAGATTAGTTAGGTATAATATTGAAAACTAGTTGATACCTAATATGTTATATTTAAAAAGTTGCTATAAGGCCTCAATTATTGGGGCTTTTTTTGATATAAGTATAATAATGCCGTAAATGTGTTTAATACAATAAATATTTAGTAAATAACTACTTTAAATAAATATAAATGTATAGATTTACAGTATAAACAATCATATAAAAATTTATAAAACATGCTTCATTTAAAATATAAACATTCATCCTCAAAGAAAAATAGTAATAACTCTAAAATTATTGTTAAAGATGGAGGTATTGAAATCCCAAAATATAAAATTCCTGCTAAACCCATGTCGGCTGGTTCTGCATACCAAATAGTACATGACGAATGTATGCTTGATGGTAATGCCCGACTTAATCTCGCAACCTTTGTGACCACTCATATGGAACCAGAAGCTCAAAAACTTATGGCCGAAACCATGGATAAAAATATGATTGATAAATCAGAATATCCCCAAACAGCTGAGATAGAAAAACGATGTGTAAATATAATTGCCGACTTATGGAACTCACACTCTGAAAATGATTCAATAGGTTGTTCAACCATTGGATCTTCTGAGGCATGTATGCTTGGAGGAATAGCCTTGAAATGGAGATGGAGAGAAAAACATAAACTTCCTGTAAATACTAACCGAATTCCTAATCTTGTGCTTAGTTCTGGCTTACAGGTGGTGTGGGAGAAGTTCTGTAAATATTGGGATGTTGAAATGAGAGAAGTCCCGATGGAAGAAGGAAATTACAAACTTGATGTTGACAAGGCTCTTGAGATGTGCGATGAAAATACCATTGGGATAGTGCCCATATTAGGCATTACCTATACCGGTCAGTATGATGATGTGAAACAGCTTAATGACAAACTGGATGTTTTTAACAAAAAGACTGGTTTCGATATACCCATACATGTAGATGCAGCCTCAGGTGGTTTTGTTGCTCCTTTTATACAACCTAAACTGGAATGGGACTTCCGGCTAAAATGGGTTCATTCAATCAGTGCGTCGGGTCACAAATACGGACTTGTATATCCAGGGGTTGGTTGGGTTGTGTGGAAAAATGAAAAGTATTTACCCGAAGACCTTGTTTTTTATGTTGACTACCTTGGAGGACAAATGCCTACAATGGCGATAAATTTTAGTCGTCCCGGAAACCAGGTGCTGGCACAATACTATCAGTTTCTTCGTCTGGGGTTTGATGGTTATAGACAGGTGCAACAATATTCTCAGGATGTAGCCAAATATCTCTCATCTAAGATATCCGAAATAGACGAATTTAAACTTGTTACCGATGGTAGCGATATACCGGTTTTTTGCTGGACATTGAAAGAGATGCAAAAAAACTGGACATTATATGACCTTGCCGATCGCCTTCTGATGAATGGGTGGCAGGTACCAGCATATGCAATGCCTGAAAATGTTACAGATATGGTAGTACAACGTATAGTTGTTAAAAAGGATATGAGTTTCGATATGGCTGATATGTTATTGGGCAATATCATTGAACACCTTGAGTATTTGCGTTCCCTAAGCGAACCAACACCTTCTGCAATAGAAGCACATAAACCAAGGGATGAAAATAGTAAAGTACAGGAAGAAAGATTTCATCATTAATATAGATTATTATGCATAATAAATTATAAATAATGAAAGTCCTGCTAAACGATGCTGAAATTGATAAAACCCTATTAACTCTAAATGATGGCCTTAACTACGGGAGATTCGATATTGATAATATCTTAATTGATAATTATAAAATTATTATAAGTATAAAAGAATTTATTCAACTAATTGAAAAAGAGTATTTTGAAATACGAGATCAAATACAACTCGATGATGAGCAATATAATGATACTTCTGAATTCAGTTCAATAAATTATCCTTCTTTGGATGAACTAATAATAAAATTTCCACAGCATCTCCAGGAAATATTTACTACTTATTTCGACAAAATTTTCTTTGCTAAATTATTTACCAATTCTAATAATCCTGATTTTGTGATTAACAGTACAGATAAAATTTCAATAATAAATGGATATTTTGAAATTAGTGGACGAACATATAGCAAACAAAGTATTTGATAGTAATTGATTATTAGCCATTTTTCATTTGTTATTGCTTATGAGTATTAATTAGTCATTAATAAAAACAATCAATGGGGGCTTTTGGCATTTTAAATACTACCTTCTAAGGTCAAACCGTCCCATGCTAATTCAATAAAATCCGGCAACTCTTTACTTACATCATCATGCAAGCCCATAAGATGGCTAATATGCGTAATGATACCTCTTTCAGGTCTAATGAATTCCAGCATTTTGGTAGCCTCGCTGAGACTATAGTGTGAAGGATGAGGTTCTCGCCTTACTGCACTTAAAACCACAATCTTACAATCACTTATCTGGGCCAGTGTAGAAGGAGGGATATAATGAGTGTCGGTTATATAAGCGAAATCACCTATGCGAAAGCCACGTACTTCCATTTTCTGGTGAAGGGCTTTCAGTGGGACTATAGTAGTATTATTAATCTTAAATGCTTTCTCATCAATATCATTAAGTTTGAATTTAGGTACTCCCGGATAAAGATTGTCACCGAAGGCGTAGGAGAACTCCTGCATAATTGCTTTCTGATCTTCCTTGCTTGCATATATATTCATGTCTTTTTTGCGAAGCCAATTAAAAGCCCTCACATCATCAAGACCGGCAATATGATCCTTATGTCTGTGTGTAATTACAATACCATCAATGTCCATAACATTTTGTCTCAACATCTGATATCTGAAATCTGGTCCAGCATCTATACTAAAGCGAGCATCCTTTGTTTCAATAAGTACCGACGACCTTAATCTTTTGTTCTTTTTGTCGCTGCTTCGGCATACCTCACAATTGCATCCAATAACCGGCACCCCCTGTGAAGTACCTGTGCCTAAAAATGTAATTTTTATTTTATTTTTCACTAATACAAAGTTAAAGTTTTCTTTCTAATTTTAAGGCCTCAACCAAAGTGATCTTAAAGTGGATATAAAACATTTTTTCAAATTAAAATTACAAGAGTATTTTAAAAATAGGTTAAAAGTACCTTTGAATACTTTTAGAAAAGATTTCGATTCTGATAATTTTGAAAATGTTGCTCTGCTATTCCCGGTTAGAGGAAAAACGGATATGGATTTGCTAAGAAATGTTGTTCGTAAGGCAAAAAAAGATTCATTAAAAATTACAGTGCTGGTTTTTTCTTATACCATAGAAATGCCCGACCTAATTACAGATAGAAATTTATTCATTTTCAATGCCGACAGTTTTAATTATAAATGGCAACCCAACGACGATTTGAGGCAATGGTTAGAAAAACGAAAATTCGACTTACTTATTAATTTCGATTTTAATGGTTTATTTGAACTAAAAAATTTACATAACCTAATAAATGCAGGGTTTAAAATTGCTAATCAAAATAAAAACTTACACAACTTTTGTGATTTAACCATAAATATAGATATGAACAAAATAAATTGGGAAGCATTTTATACTTTAGCAATTCGAAATTTACAGATGCTTAAAATTAAAAAGAATGATACAAGGAACAGGAGCAGCGATAGTAACACCCTTTAGCAAGAGCGGGGAAATTGATAAAAAATCACTCGAAAAACTTATAGACCATCTGATTGACAATGGTACTGATTTTATAGTTTCACTGGGAACCACCAGCGAGGCTGTTACTCTGAACAAAGTTGAAAAAGTTTTGGTTATGAAATTGGTAAAAGAGTATGTTGCCGGAAGAGTTCCTGTTGTTATGGGTATGGGGGGTAATAATACTGCTGCTGTTTGTGAGGAAATAAGCAGCACCGATTTTGATGGTGTGGAAGCAATTTTATCTGTTGCTCCTTATTATAATAAGCCAAACCAAAGAGGTATTTATGCTCATTTTGCTGAGATTGCTAAAATAAGTCCCGTACCAATAATCTTGTATAATGTCCCTGGTAGAACTGCCTCAAACATTAGTGCTGAAACTTGTATTAAACTTGCAAAAGACTTCGAAAAAGTAGTTGCCGTTAAAGAAGCCTCAGGAGATATGGACCAGGTTATGGAAATTATTAAAAACCGTCCCGATGGTTTCAGTGTTTTGTCAGGTGATGACGCACTTACATATCCTATAATGACTTTGGGAGGAAATGGGGTAATTTCTGTTGTGGCAATGGCTTTTCCAAAAGAGTTTTCTGAAATGGTAAATCTTTGTTTGAAAGGAGATTACGAAAAAGCAAAACAAATACATTATTCACTTACTGAGATTATTAGTCTTTTATTTGCAGATGGTAATCCCGCAGGTATTAAGGCTTCTTTACAAATAATGGGTTTGTTGGAAAATAACATGCGTCTGCCCATGGTTCCTGTTTTGGAAGACCATTATGCAGCAATTAAGAAGTTTATTGAAAATTATAAACAACCTTAATTTTTATAAAACTGTCTTTATCATACGAATCATATACATATGAAAAAATATACTATAATAATTCTAATCATTTTTGTTGCATCACTTGTTTATGCCCAAATGCCTGAGGAGTTAAAATCCAGAAAGGAAATCTTTGTGGAATTTAAACTTAAGTCAAATGCTAATGTAAAAGCACAACTGGAACAACTAAATAAAATTATATCCATTTCTGATTTCAACAGTGAAAACTTATTGGTTGAGGCTTATGTTTCCATAAATAATTATGATGAATTTACAGACTTAGGCATAGATTATACTATACTTACGCCTCCATCAATGCTTTTAAGCAGAAAGGAACTCGATAAAGATGATAGTAAAAGTGTTAATGATTGGAATTATTACCCCAACTGGTCACAATATAATGATATGATGCAGCAGTTTGCTGACGATTATCCTGAAATCTGTGAACTAGTAAACATTGGGCAATCTCAGGAAGGCAGAGATATTCTGTTTCTGCATATTGGTGATAGTTTAGATTATGAAACCAACGAGCCCGAATTTATGTACACCTCATCAATACATGGGGATGAATTAACAGGCTATGTGTTGACCTTGAGACTTGCTGATTATTTACTATCAAACTATGGTAATAATGACCGCATCACAAATATGGTCGATAATATTGATATATGGATAAACCCACTGGCAAATCCAGATGGTACCTTTGCAGGCGGAAATAATTCTGTTTATGGTGCCACACGTTTTAATGCTAATGGAGTGGATATGAACAGAAATTATCCTGATCCTGAAGACGGTCCTCATCCTGATGGAAATGCTTATCAGGTAGCAACTACTCTTTTTATGGATTTCGCGGAGGAAAGAGATTTTGTTATGGCAGCAAACTTTCATGGTGGTGCTGAAGTAATGAATTTTCCATGGGATACATGGGCAAAACTAGCAGCAGATGATGATTGGTGGTATTTTGTTAGCAGAGAATATGCCGATACGGTACATTTATACGCTCCGGCATATTATATGAGAGATCTAGATAATGGTGTTACTAATGGATATCAATGGTATAGTATCAGCGGTGGACGTCAGGATTATATGAATTATTTTCATCATTGCAGAGAGGTGACTGCAGAAATTTCATCTACTAAATTACCATCTGCCAGTCAGTTGCCAGATTTCTGGGAATGGAATTATCGTTCATTATTAAACTATATGGAACAAGTTCTTTATGGTGTTAGAGGCGTGGTAACAAATGCTTCAAATGGAAATACAATAAAAGCAAAAGTATTTGCGAATGCACACGATATAGATGAATCTTTTATTTATTCTACAGCATCAAATGGGAACTATAGTCGTTTGTTGAAGACAGGTTTGTACAGCCTTACATTTTCAGCCTTTGGTTATAATGATAAAACTATACCAATGGTGACGGCTAATGATTACCAAACCACATTATTGAATGTGCAGTTAGATCCCATTACCAGTATAATTGATACAAATAAAAGTCCTGCTAAAATATACCCCAATCAGGCCTCCGACTATGTTAAACTTGAATTTAACAACAAAGGGCTAAATACGGTGCAACTAATTGATATACAAGGAAAAGTTGTTTCTGAATATAAAACAACTGAATCTCAGATTACTATTCCTTTACAGAATATTCCTGCCGGGAAGTATATAATTTCTATTAAACCTTTATCAGGAAATGCATTTGTTGTAAATTTGGTAGTTAATTAAAATAAAGGATAATTTTCTTTTTCTTTTAATCACAACTAATTGATGCTAAAGGCATCGGCAAAAAAGTCGTACTAATGAAAATTCTAAGTATTGATAATGTCCGTGAGGCTGACAACTATACCATAAAAAATGAGCCCATTAAATCTATTGACCTTATGGAGAGGGCATCAAAACAACTGTTTTATTGGATAAAGAAAAGACTAAAAAAGTCTTCATCCATAATAGTATTTGCTGGGCCAGGTAATAATGGTGGTGATGGTTTGGCATTAGCCAGAATGCTAAGTAAGGCATCCTATAAGGTGGAAGTAAAAATTATAAAGTTCACTGATAAATTCTCTGATGATTTTAATTTCAATCTGAAAAGACTTCAGGAAATAAAAGAAATTACTTGCGAAGAAATTGATGATGTTAAAAAACTTTCAGATTTAAATCCTGATGCAGTTATTATTGATGCAATTTTTGGTTCTGGCTTAAGCAGGCCGGTAAAAGGATTGGCTGCCGATGTGATACATTTTATAAATAAACATACAGGAGTTACAATTGCTATTGATGTTCCCAGTGGTTTATTTGCCGATGAACCCTCAGTTAATGGCATAAGTACCATAGTAAGAGCCGACTATACCCTAAGTTTTCAGTTTCCAAAACTTGCTTTTATGTTTCCTGAGAATGATCAGTTTGTTGGCGACTGGCACATACTCGATATAGGTTTGCATCCTGAATTTATTAATGATGTAAAGACGAAAAATTATTTCGTTCTTAAAAGAGATATAATTGCCAATATTAAAAGCAGATCTAAATTTTCACATAAGGGAACCTATGGCCATGCCTTATTAATTGCAGGGAGTTACGGCAAAGTTGGGGCTGCTGTTTTGGCAACAAAAGCCTGTTTGCGATCTGGGCTTGGACTGCTCCATGTACATATTCCAAAAGTAGCATACCAAATTATGCAAATCTCTTGTCCGGAGGCTATGCTGAGTATCGACAGATACGATAATTATTTTTCAGAAGTGCCTGATTTGAGTATGTTTAATGCTGTTGGAATCGGCCCTGGCTTAGGTATGGAGCAACAATCCACCATGGCCTTTAAACTTCTAATTCAGTCAACAAAACTTCCAATGGTTATCGATGCTGATGCTCTAAATATACTTGCAGATAATAAAACCTGGCTGGCATTTTTACCAAAGAATTCAGTACTTACACCGCATCCTAAAGAATTTCAACGCCTTGTGGGTAAATGGCAAAACGATTTCGAAAAAATTGAAATGCAAAAACAATTAGCAATTAAGTTCGGAATTGTAGTGCTCCTTAAGGGAGCGTATAGTTCTGTCTGTTTGCCTTCAGGAGAGGTTTATTTTAATTCTACAGCTAATCCTGGAATGGCTACTGGTGGCAGTGGTGATGTATTAACTGGGCTTATAACAGGATTAATAGCAACTGGATACTCATCAGCGCAAGCGGCTATTATCGGTGCATTTATTCATGGCTTAGCAGGTGATTATGCAGCAAAAAAATTAGGGCAAACAGCAATGACCGCAGGTGATATAATAGATTTTATCCCAAAGGCATTTAAGAAAATTTCTAATTAAACATACGAAGGGATTAGAAAAGCCAAAAATTTCAGATTTATATTACCTTTGCTTAAAGACTATCAGTTTATTGTATTATCTGATGGTAATTGCATATTGTTTTTTGATACAATAAAGCTATGAACGATAATCCTGGAAATTATATGGACCTATCACGCAAGGGACAGTTGATGCCATTGGAGGAAAAGTTGGCCACAGATACCAAACGTAGTCAACTGAAAATTGGTATTCCCAAAGAAGTTTCACTAAATGAAAATCGTGTTCCCCTGGTACCTGAATCTGTAAATTTATTAGTTGAGCAAGGACATCATCTTATGGTTGAAAGAGGTGCTGGAGAAAGAGCACGTTTTTCCGACAGAGAATATGCGGATGCAGGAGCTGTTTTATGTGATACAGCCGAGGAAGTTTTTAAATCAGATTTAATACTAAAAATATCCCCCCCAACAATAAACGAGATCGACCTTATAACCAAGGGAAAAACAATATTTTCTTCAGTATTCCTATCCGACAGAAAGAAGTCATATGTCGAAGGACTAATGAAAAATAAAGTCAAAGCGGTGGGCTATGAATATATAAAAGATAAATCTGGCTCATTCCCGGTTATCAAATCTATGAGTGAGATTGTTGGTAATACATCAGTGCTAATTGCAGCAGAACATCTCAGTGATTTAAATCATGGAAAAGGAAAAATGTTAGGTGGATTTCCAGGTTTAAATCCCAGTGAAGTAGTAATAATAGGGGCAGGAACTGTTGCCGAATATGCAGCCCGTACTGCAATTGGAATGGGTGCTTTGGTAAAAATATTTGACGATGCTATTTATAAACTAAGAGATATTCAGAAACGTTTGGGGTCGAGAGTTTACACCTCCGTAATTCAGCCTAAAGTGGTTATGAAAGCACTCAAAACTGCAGATGTAGTAATTGCTGCGAAACATTCTCATGGAACTACTTCTCCTTGCCTGATAAGCGAAGAGATGGTTAAAAATATGAGAGAAGGTACAGTAATTGTAGATGTTAGTATTGATCAGGGAGGTTGTTTTGAAACTTCTAAGTTAACTACTCATCAATCACCTGTATATCAGGTTCATGATGTAACTCATTATTGTGTTCCTAATATAGCATCCAGAGTTCCGCATACGGCATCTTATGCACTTAGTAATTATCTTACTCCAGTGTTAATTAACATTTCTGAAAGTGGAGGTATTGAGCAGATGTTTAAAAGAGATCACTCCTTTTGTAAAGGGGTTTATATTTATAATGGAATACTCTGTAACTCTACTATTGGCAAAAAGTTTGATTTGCCATCCCGCGACTTAGAACTGTTATTATCAGCATTTTAGTCTATGC
>PKTD01000019.1 GCA_002869315.1 Marinilabiliales bacterium
AATAAAAACTATTATTCCCGATTGCCTTTCAAAACCCTCGAACATTGCACCAAAAACTTCCCATGTTTGTGGCTGACTATCAATATAATGAAAAGATTCTTTATCAATTACTGTCCTTTCTACGTCATTTACTATTTTTGTCTGCCTCTCGTATTCACCACCAGGTACAATCCAGGTTGCAAATGCAGCAATAATAATCAGGAAAAAAATTATAACATAAGTATGAGGAAATTTTTTGAACATAGAAAATTATTTACGAAAGTAGTTCCTTAACAATATTTGAAATAGTTTTATTATCAGCCTTGCCTGCTAATTGCTTACTTGCCATACCCATTACTTTTCCCATATCTTTCATACTGGAAGCACCTGTATCAGCAACAATTTTTTTCACAAATTCTTCTACCTCTTCCCTGCTCATTTGCTCAGGCAGATATTTTTCAATTATCGCTGCCTGGAATTCTTCTTCTTCAGCCAATTCTATTCTTCCGCTTTCGCGATATATGGCTGCAGCATCTTTCCTTTGCTTTACTTGTTTTTGTAAAAGACTTATTTCCACTGTTTCAGGAATTTCAGTTCCACTAGTGTCGGCACCTGTTTTTTCCAATAATAAAGCTGATTTAATTGCCCTTAATGCGGCTAATTTAACTTTATCTTTTGCAAGCATAGCCTGTTTTAAATCGTTATTTATTTGTACTTCTAAACTCATAATTTTAATTTTTTGCTAAAATACTAAAAAGAGGTTTGAATAAAATTATTAAGATTAACCAACTTAAATATTAAAATATCAGTTCAACACCACTATAGTGGATATTTGTTCACTCCCTATAGTAAGTAATACAACATAAATTCCTTTTGAATTATGCTCGAGAGTCTGCCAACTGACATATTCCCAGTTATTTGATGGAGTTAAATGTTTATAATCAGCGACAATACTACCAACTGCACTTATAATTTTTATGTTTGATACTCTATTATGATTGTTGTATGAAATTTTTAATCTATCTGTAAATGGATTAGGAGACACTTTAAGATAATTATCTGTTTTAATATTTTCCTTTATAGAACTACCTATCCATGCTTTAGCTTTAGACATGGACAATGCAATATTTCCATTAATATGCGATTGCCAGACACAGTAAACATAATATGCTTCAGTACCCCAGCCATTAACAGATTCACCGAAAAACAAATTCGGATATTCATCCATATATGAATTATTACTTATTTGAGCACTGTCTTCCATACCAAACTCTCCATGAGAACTAAAAATTTCAGCCGACTCACCCTGATTCACAGTAAATGCAAGATAATGAGGTAATTCATAGGGATATTTTACGGCAATATCCCAATTTACCATACTAATTTGTCTAACATCCTCCTGATCGAAATTATTGATAGTATCATATTGATCGAAAGAAGAACTCCCACTATAAACTTTAATATAGTTGTTATTAATCCAACAAAAGTGATTATAGCCCCAGCCAAATACAGAGCTGCTTTTATCAAGAGAATGACTATTTCCAATTGAGTCAAGATAAGACGCTACCGTCAAGTAAAATTCTTCAGCATCTTCATTATATTTTAGATAAGAAATAAATATATTCGAATTTCCATCTACCTGTTTTTGCCAGCAAACTTCTCTAAATTTTACCTTAGCCCCATATGAACTAGAATCTACAATGGTTTCATTTTCTGTATAAACCGAATCTGAATAAAATTTTAGTTCTGCCACATATACAAGACTATCAATTAAAAATGTTATGAATGATTCCTCGCTCACAGAATATTCAGTAATATCCTCTCCCTGAAGGTTTTTACAAACTGCTATACTTTCACCAACGCTATCATTTTCATAGTATTTTGAAGCATATAAATTATTATATCCATCCATGTCAGACAGATAAAATAAATAGCCTATATAATCAGGATTACCACGCCAAATAAAACTTGGATTTGCATAATTAAATGATTCAGATTCCAACACAGGAACAATATCATTAATAGTTGTGAGGTTCATCTTTATTATGGAAGATCTAGCGTCATTTTTTTGATAAAACATCCAAGCATCATAAGCTATTGGTATTACGAAAGGATTTGAGTAGTCTGAAAGCGTATCAGTTATAAGTTGTTCTTCAGACCATTCAAAATAATCCTGGGAAAATGAAACACAAACTGATAATATAAAAATTAATAATAGGGTATATTTTTTCATGTTTATAAATTTTCCCAAATATAATAAAACCTCCTGCAAATGACTATTACAGGAGGCTTAGTTTAAGTAATTATTATTCTCGAAATTAATCTACATTGTCATGTAAGAAAGAGTTATCTGATTTAATTACAGTATTACTTTTACTGTCCTCACCAAGAGTGTGTCTTGAAACATCAGACTGTGATGAATATTCAGGATCTTTCAACTCTACATTTTTTCTCATGTAAGCGGGTTGATTTTCAAGTTCGCTAATCTTTCCAGGATTTCTGAAACTCATACTCATACTTTTGAGGCGATTAATCCTTTCATCGGCATTCTTTTTAATACTATCACTCTCAATTTCAGCAGTGTCCGATTCGGTAGTATCAACTACGTCATTTTGGTCTATCTTGCTTTCAATATTTTTAGTTCTTCTAATAAGTGTAAAAGTATCATTTTCCTGTTGTGGCTCATCTTCATGAGATTGAGTTTCGTCCTCAATCAAATTGTGAACAATTCTGTTGGTATTTTCCGACTGCGTTGTTTTAATGTCGGTTAAAGGATTTACACTTTTATTAATCAAATGAATTTCCGACTTTTCTTCATTGGATTCCTCAACAAAGTTTTCATCATTCATTTTGGGAGTTTCTATCACTTCTTCAGGATTTTCATCCTTTACAGCATCATCAGACTTTTTTTCATCAATTATAGGTGCAGTATTGGTTTGGCTTTTTTTCTCCTCATACAAATCATGTAATTTTTTTGGAGTATTATCTACAGGTATATTGCGAGGATTATCGAATCCTGTAGCTATAACTGTAATTCCAATATTGTTTCCCAGCGATTCATCTTCGCCAAGTCCCCAAATTACATCGGCTTCATTACCACTTGCCTCTTGCACATGCTCAGTAATTTCTGAAATTTCGTCCATGGTAATATCATCGGTACCAGAAACTATATGCAGGAGAATATTAGTTGCACCATTAATATCGTTATCATTAAGCAATGGCGAGTTAAGAGCTTCTTCTATTGCGGTTATGGCTCTGCTATCACCCTCGGCAATGGCCTGACCCATAATAGCTTTTCCGGAATCTTTAATTACGGTTTTAACATCTTCGAAGTCGGTGTTTACTTTACCTGTAGCAGTGATAATCTCAGCTATACCTTTTGCTGCAATAGTGAGCACATTATCAGCTTTAGCGAATGCTTCCTTTACAGAAAGATTTCCATATTGAACTCTTAGTTTATCGTTATTTATAACCAAAAGAGTATCAACATTTTTTTTCATTTCTTCAACACCCTGCTGAGCCTGCAGTATTCTTCTCCTGCCTTCCCATGCAAACGGAAGAGTAACTATTCCAACAGTTAAAATACCCATTTCATGGGCCACTTTGGCTATAACAGGAGCAGCACCTGTACCTGTACCACCACCCATTCCGGCTGTTACAAATAGCATTTGTGTTGATTCTGTAAATATTTCTTTAATCTTATCAATGGATTCAGTTGCAGCATTCCTACCTACTTCAGGCTTAGATCCTGCTCCCAGACCTCCATTGTTTCCGATTTCAAGCTTTACTGGAACCGGACTATCCTCAAGTGCTTGCACATCAGTGTTACAAACAGCGAAATCAACTCCCTTAATACCCTGTTTAAACATATGATTTACAGCATTGGATCCACCACCTCCAACACCCAGCACTTTTATGATTGATGGTGCTTGTTTAGATTGAAAAGTTATCATTTCCGGCATAAATATTAGTTTTTTTAAATTTATTACTTACTAAAATTCTATTTCTTTAATTATTGATTTTTTTTTAACAATAAAAAGTTAATTGTTATTGAACGGAATCATCATCAAACCACTGCTTTATGATATCTAAAAATCGACCGGTACCTGTCTTTCCTCCATCAGTTTTTTTCTTCGACTTCTTCTTTTCTACCGGCTTTTCAACTTCCTCCTGATTTTTCATGTCGCTTTCGAATTTATTAGAGAGTTCATATCTCAACTCAGAATCAAAACGTCGTATACCTTCAATTACAAGACCGATACCTGTAGAATACATAGGACTTGCCATTTCATCGCTAACATCATTTGCCAGATGCTCGTTAGGATATCCTATACGAGTATCCATTCCAGTAATGAACTCAGTTAACTGGTCAATATGCTTTAACTGGGCACCACCACCGGTAAGTACTATTCCTGCAATGAGTTTCTTTTCAAAACCTGAATTATTAATTTCGAAGGAGATATATTGAACAATCTCCTCCATGCGTGCCTGAATTATATTAGCCAGGTTTTTAAGAGTAATTTCTTTAGGTGGACGTCCTCTTAGGCCGGGTATTGCTACCACTTCATCATCGCGATTTTCATTTGCAAGAGCAGAGCCAAACTTTACTTTTAGTTCTTCAGCATGCTTCTTAATTATTGTACAGCCTTCTTTTACATCTTCTGTAACAACATCACCTCCAAAAGGAATTACGGCAGTATGACGAATAACATTATCATGAAAAATTGCAATGTCAGTTGTTCCACCACCAATGTCGACCAATACAACGCCGGCCTCTTTTTCTTCATCACTTAATACAGCTTCTGCCGAGGCGATAGGTTCCAGAATAAGGTCAACCATCTCTAAATTGGCCTTTCTAATACACTTATAAATATTCTTTGCCGCAGCAGTCTGACCAATGATAATATGGAAATTTGCTTCCAGAGTATTACCAAGCATACCCACAGGCTCTCTTATATCAGACTCATTATCAATAACATAATCCTGAGCTATTACATCAATAATTTCCTCACCGGGAGCCATACCGAGTTTATACATCTTTTGAGTTAATTGCTCAACTTCGGCGAAAGTAATCTCCTTATCAGGATCTTCTCGAATTATAGTTCCTCGGTGCTGATGACTCTTAATATGTTGTCCGGCAATACCCACATTAACATATTTAATATCAACACCTGACTTTGCTTCAGCCATATCAACAGCTGTTCGTATCGACTTAACGGTATTTTCAATATTGGCCACCACGCCTCTTTTAACACCAATCGACTCGGTTTTTCCATTGCCCAGAATTTCGATTTTACCAAATTCATTTCTCCTTCCAACAATACAAGCGATTTTTGTTGTTCCAATGTCGAGACCTACAATAATTTCCGATTCCATGATTTATATTTTTAAATTATTTTGCACATACTATTTGACCATCAAACTTTAGATTAATAGATTTGAACTTATCCAAACCCTCTGTGAGTGAAGCCTGCTTATAAAAAGCCTGCAAATTCCTTAATTTGATTTCTATATTATTCAAACTGCCTAAAATGACAGTACATTTTCCTACTTCTGGTATTAATTCAAATTCATTTTTACTATTCAAATAAATTTGATTTATCTGAGCATTTAAAAATTCATTTTTGCTTAAATATTTCGATAACTTTAATATTCCTGGCAATTCGGTTTTGGAATAGACTGTATCGTAAATACTATTATTACCTTTTACTAATGGAACATTTAAGTATCCATTTACTACAAAAACTCTGGCAGTATATTCTTTGCTTAGAGGTAATATATCACCTTCGGCAGTCAGGTAATATCCAGGAGATGTTTTATTAAAGATTCTTACCAGAGGTTTCTTCTCTCTAACGTTTACAATTAATTCACCATAAATTCCACTAAATACATCTGCGTTGTTAACATAGGGATTGCTTAATAATTTTTTTTCTAAATTCTTGATTTTAAGATTTTTAATCTCAATAGAATCTGTTATCTGAACCGATTGTAATTCGGTTAATAATGAATCCCTATTCAAAAAACCATTTTCAGTATCACGATAAATCTCCAAATGTGTATCAGAAACAACAGTTTCACCACCTTTCAACAATACAAAAGCAAATAAGGCTGCTATCGCAAGCACATAAACTATCAATGATGTTATTTTTATAGTCTTAAGCATTTACTCCAGTATTTCTTTTATATCACTTACCATTGAACCTATATCTCCGGCACCAAGGCTAACCAGTAATTCTATGTTTTTATTTATTAAATATTCCTTTAATTTCACTTTAGTGAGAAGTAGTTTATTGTTATTTTTTATTTTCGATAGTATTATATTTGAATCAACACCTTCAATTGGAAGTTCTCTTGCCGGGTAAATATCCAACAGAATAATTTCATCAGCAATTTCTAATGATTCAGCAAACCCGGCTGCAAAATCCCTTGTTCTTGAGTATAAATGAGGCTGAAAAACAACTATCATCATCTTGTCTGGATACAACTCCTTTACAGCACTAAGAGTAGATTCTATTTCCTTAGGATGATGAGCATAATCATCAATATATACGATTTTATCATTATTTATTTTATACTCAAAACGGCGCTCCACACCCGTAAAAGATTCCAAGCCTTTTTTAATATCCTTTGCAGCAACTTCCAAATAAATAGCAACACTGGCGGCTGCCAGGGCATTTTCTATATAATGCCTACCGGGAATTTGCATTTTTATTCCTAATATCTGAATATCTTCATACAGCAAATCAAAAACGAATCTTCCGCTCTCTATATGCACATTTACTGCTTTTACATTAGCTTTTGCATTCAGTCCGTAGTTTAAATATTTTGAAGAGTTTTTTGCAAAATCACAAAGACTATCATTCTTGATTAGAAGTCCATTTTTATTAGTCTTTGAGGCAAATAATTCAAAAGCATTTTTAAGGTCATCATTGCTGCTATAAATGTCAAGATGATCATCATCAACAGACGATACAACTGAAATGTCAGGTGAAAGATGCAGGAATGATCTGTCAAATTCATCTGCTTCAACTACCAGGTAGTCAGTATTTTTATTAATCAGAGTATTAGATTTATAATTATTCATTACTCCTCCAATAATAGCAGAAACATTTAGTCCTGCTCCAAATAAAATATGAGCAATTAATGAACTTATTGAAGTTTTGCCATGAGTTCCTGCAACAGCAATAGTGTAAAAATCTTCAGATAAAAGTCCAAGCATTTGAGAACGCTTAATCATTTCAATTTCTGAATTACGGAGGTACTGAAATTCTTTATTGGATGATGGAATAGCAGGTGTATAAACTACCAATTCTATATCATCAGGAATAAGTTTAGGGTTGTCGTCATAATGAATATGCATTCCTTCGCCCATCAACAAATTGGTGAGTATAGTTGGAGTAAGGTCATAGCCATGTATTTCAATGCCAAGGGCAGAGCAATATCTGGCAAGGGCACTCATACCTATGCCGCCTATACCCAGAAAATACATTTTATTTAACTCCTTCAATTTCATTAATTCAATAATTTAATTACCTCATTTACAATGTTTTTAGTTGCGTCAGTAGTTTTAAATTTTTTAATGTTTTTAATTAACTCCTGTTTCTTGTTTTCGTTAAGCATAACATCCTCTATAAGGGAAAATAAATTTTTCTCTGCATCTTTTTCATTAAGAAACAATGCAGCATTTCCATCAACAAGGGTGAGCGCATTTTTTGTTTGATGATCTTCAGCAGAAGTTGGTAATGGAATGAAAATACATGCTTTTTCCATTTGCACAATTTCAGCAAGAGCAATAGCTCCTGCTCTTGAAATTACAAAATCACAGGCTGAGTAAGCAATCTCCATCTCCATTATAAATTTATGTACAAATACTGTTTTTTCCAATGAATGTTCTTTCACTAAACGCCAAGCTTCATCATAATAGTTAACACCTGTTTGCCATAATATTTGAATTCCCTTTTGGCTTAATTGCTTTAAATTAGAAGCAACTGCAATATTAATTCCTCTGGCACCCTGTGAACCTCCAATGATAAGCATAACAGGTTTATTTGTTTCTAAATCAAAATGTTCACAAGCCTCTTTATGTGTTATTTTCGAATTTGTAATTCTATCTCTGATTGGACTTCCGGTTATGACCAATTTGTTTTTATCGAAATATTTTTCCATTCCTGGTGTAGAAACACAAATGGTATTTACTTTTTTTGCCAGAAGTTTATTTGTAATACCCGGATAAGAGTTTTGTTCTAAAATCAAGGTTGGAACTCTTCTTCCTGAGGCTATATATAAGAGTGGTCCTGAAGCATAGCCACCTGTTCCAATAGCCACATCTGGTTTAAAATTCCTAACAATTCGGGAGGCTTTCCATAAACTACTTATTAATTTAAATGGGAATGAAAAGTTTCTAACATCCAGTTTTCTTTGAATACCACTTATCCAAAGTCCGACTATTTTATAGCCCGACTGAGGTACTTTTTCCATTTCCATTCTGCCTTTGGCACCAACGAACAAAAATTCAGCATTGGGAAACTTCTCCTTAAGGCCATCGGCTATTGCCACAGCAGGAAATATATGTCCTCCTGTGCCACCTCCACTAAGCAGTATTTTAAGTTTCTTTTTACTCATCTTCATCATTATTAACGGTTTCCAATGCAACAGTATTATTCTCTAAGTCTTTACTTACGCTAAGTATAATTCCAATGGCAAGGCTAGTAAACCATATAGAAGTACCACCCATACTCACCAATGGCAAAGGCTGACCCGTAACTGGCAGAATATTAACAGCAACCCCCATATTTATCATAGCCTGGAATACCAGGCTGAAACTAACCCCTATTGTCAGGAATGATCCGAATGTCCCCGGTATTTTAGTAACGATTCTTACTGCTCTGTAAAACAGGATTAAGTATAGAAGTACAATTACAAATCCTCCGGCTAAACCATATTCTTCAACAATAATTGCGAAAATAAAATCAGAATATGGATGAGGTAAAAAATTTCTTTGGGTACTATTACCGGGGCCTTTTCCAAAAGGATAACCACTAGCAATTGCAATTTTGGCTTGTTCTACCTGATAATTGTCAGAAGACTCACCTCCATCAATAAAGGACTCGATTCTACTTTTCCAGGTTGCTAGCCTACCCTGTTTTTCAACAGGCATATAATATAGAATTGAAAGTGCAATTATTAGAGCCACCAATCCTATTGCTATCATTCCAAAGAAATATGTCAGTTTAACTCTTCCTATAAAAATAAGAACCATACTGGTTGTAAACAAGAGTGCAGCCGTGGAAAAGTTTGCTGGAAAAATCAAGCCACAGACTATAAGCACGGGTATCATAAGTGGTATGAATGCTTCTTTGAAATCTTTTATTTGATCTTGTTTTTTGGTCAGGATACGTGCCAGATATATTATTAATGTAATTTTTGCTAGATCGGAAGTTTGAAAAGTAAGATTAAAAGGCAGTTGCAAAACACGTTTGGCTTCATTGAGATTTAATCCAAAAATTAAGGTAATTAAGAGCAATGGAACAGCAATATATAATGCTATCTGAAAAATTCGTGAATAGTAAGTATACTTTATTAGATGAGCAAAGTACATTAGCAATAAACCCAGGAATAAAATTATGGCATGTTTTAGCATATAGTATTCGGTATTACCGCCCTTATACTTCCACGCCAAAGTTCCGGTTGAACTATAAACTGCCAAAAACGATATAATCGTAAGCAGGAATACAACCGTCCAGATTACTTTGTCACCTTTTATATTTTTCAGCACATTAGCCATTTGCCTAATTATAATTTATTTACGGCCTCTTTAAACTGGTCACCCCTATCTTCATAACTATCGAATAGATCGAAACTAGCACAAGCTGGAGAAAGTAAAATTACTTCACCTTTTTTGGCCAGTTGATATGCATTCAAAACCGCCTCTTCAGCCGACTCAGTATCAATAATCAAATCAACACTATCGGCAAATTCTTTATGAATTTTAGAATTATCCAATCCAAGGCAAACTATGGCTTTTACCTTTTGTTTTACAAGAGGCTTTAGTAATTCATAATCATTACCCTTATCAACACCACCAGCAATCCATACTATTGGTTTGTCGTAATGCTCTAAAGCATACCATGTAGAATTTACATTTGTTGCTTTTGAATCATTTATAAAAGTAATGCCATGCACACTAGAAACATATTCTAAGCGATGAGAAATATTCTGAAAATCGG
>PKTD01000276.1 GCA_002869315.1 Marinilabiliales bacterium
CAGGAACTTCAATAGGTGCAAATGTTGAAGAAGGAAGATCTGCAATTTCAAAGAAAGATTTTATTTCTAAAAATTCAATTGCTCTCAAAGAAGCACGTGAAACATATTATTGGCTCCGACTTTTAAGAGATAGTAAGATTTTACCTGAAAAATATTTATCTCTAATTAATGAGTGCAATGAAATAATAAAAATACTTACATCCATTGTAAAATCATCACAGGAAAAATTTTAGTAGTTATGAACGATGACAGATGAATTATAACGAGGCACGGTATGAGTTATAATTTGTGTAAGCGGATTAAAATTACTTCACAATTCACTATTAAAAACGGTCAACGCTATTCAGGCATCAACACTATTAAACTCATAACTCATAATTCAAAACTCATAACTCTTTTTTAAAAGGAAAAAACTACTTTTGCAACAGTGAACAAAGAAAAAGATAAACGGCAATCGGCATTAAAGGTGCAGGATGGAATTGATCAGCCCTCCTCTATTAATCCTTCATTGAGCAAAGGTTTGGATAAGTTTAAAAAATCCAAAACCGATGTAAATGAATTGGTAAATGGCATACTAAAAGGTGATAGATCTTCATTGAGTCGTGCTATAACAATTATTGAAAGTTCACTTTCCAGTGATAAAATTATTGCTCGTGAAATAATTCAATCATGTTTGCCACATTCAGGAAAATCCATAAGAATTGGTGTGACAGGAGTACCTGGGGTAGGCAAGAGTACCTTCATCGAATCATTTGGTAATATGCTAATAAAAGAAGGAAAAAAGGTTGCTGTTTTGGCTATCGATCCTTCCAGCAAGCGTACTAAAGGGAGTATTCTTGGCGACAAAACCCGTATGGAAAGTCTGAGTGTTAATGATAAAGCCTTTATTCGTCCTTCGGCAAGTGCCGGAACATTGGGTGGAGTTGCCAGAAAAACACGCGAAACAATTACACTTTGTGAAGCAGCCGGATTCGATATCATATTAGTGGAAACCGTTGGTGTAGGACAGTCGGAAGTTGCTGTTGCACAAATAGTTGATTTCTTTTTATTGCTTATGCTTGCCGGTAGCGGAGATGAGTTACAAGGAATAAAAAGAGGTATTATGGAAATGGCCGATATGATAATGATAAATAAGGCTGATGGCGATAATATCAACAAGGCAAATCTCGCCAAGCGTGAATTTGAAAATGCTCTGCATTTATTCCCGGCATTAAAAAATCAATGGATACCAAAGGTTACAACAGCCTCCGCTTTGATGAAAAATGGTATTGATAATGTTTGGAAAACCATTGCAGAATATGTTGAGCTTACAAAGTCAAATGGTCATTTTGATTTGAAGAGAAGTCAGCAGTCGGGTGATATTTTGCGCGACACTCTTGAATCTTCTCTTATGGATGACTTTTATAATACTCCGGGTTTAAAGGAAAAACTTGATAAAATTAATGATAAAATATCCAAAGGTCTTTTGAACCCTTATGATGCTGCTGAGGAGTTGCTTAATATTTATAGGAAAAGTTGACATAGTTATCATTCTTTGCCTTCTATAGTTTTAACGAAGGAGGGCTTGTCATTGCTGTGATTGTTTCTTTTAATTTACCACTTTTCGCTTTACACTGTTCAAATCCCATAAAACTTGACTAAATTATTTTGTAATTGCTGCCTGATTATAGATAACATAAAAGCAACAAGAGGGAGTAATTAATGCGACAGGTCGAAATCAACGGAGAGACAGTAAGTAATTGCTAATGAGATAGGTCGAATTTCTAATGGAACAAGACGTAGTTCCAAATGTATAAATAAAAGATATTAGTCTCAATCAAAAACCAATCCCGCTGTAAATGCAACCTTATTACTGCTTTCGTTAAATCCCATATAACTTATACCATCATCTTTACAAATCCTGATGGAGATGTTTTCATCGCGCTTACATTCATTGATATAATTCATTTGAATAAAAGATGGTGTTTTACCCGGATGATTTATTGCTGCTGCATCCTGCAGCCATTTAAAATAATTGTGTGCTATTACATGACCGTTCATATCCAGGTCGGTATAAAAGGTTTTTATTTTAAACAACTCTTCAAACTCACCTCTATAATTAAACTTTGCAGGAATATCTTCCAGAGCAATTTTATCAGGATTCAAAAATTCAGATTTGAAATATTTCTCGAGTCGTTGAGGTTTTCTTGTGTCAAGGTTTATAACCAGCCAGTCAGAAGAAGTAACACATAATTTTTCACCCGATTCACTTCCATACATTTCAAAACCACGTGATGCTGTGATACCAGTTATCTTTCCCGGCCAGGTTACAACTTTAATATTCTCATTTAATTTGGGAAGTGAATTTATTTTTATGTTCAGCCGAAAAAGCACCCACGACTGTCTTTCTTTGCTGGTTGTGCTAAACCCAAAGTCGAGATGCTCAGCATGATTTATCGCTGCTCGTACTAAAAATAAACTTAATGAATGCAGACTTAATTGTCCTTTTTCTGAGATATTTTCCCAGTTAACCAATATGTTTTCTGTCCAGATTTTTTGCATAATCGTAAATAAAAAAGCCGTCTTGCCAAAGGCGAGACGGCTCACAAAATTAGTTTATTTTTTTAGAAAATCTGCTCACAAGCTTCAGAAGGTAATTGTATATCCCAAAGGAAAATATCCGCACTCTGAACAGTATAATTTGTTTCGTACCATTCTCCATTAAAGTAAGTACCAATTACATATTCTTTGCCAATTTCCACATCACAAATTTCCACATATCCATTATACATAAATGACCAACGCCAGCAGTATGAATCCACTGGGCGGAAATATGCTCCATAGGTAGGCCTTATCTCCACATCCGGATTTGATACGCAATATGCACTTGCATCAACAGTTATATTTGTTCTGTTTGCACCATTTGTTGTAAGAGTAACTTCAATAATATCAGTAGAACAGAGATTGTCAATATAAGTCATGTCTTCCTGAACAACAATTCCTGAGCATCCATTATCGATCCAGTCGATATAAACAGGCATGTCAGCAGGAGCATAATATGTTGGATTTAACTGACCATCGCAGGCATAAAAATAAATATAACTGAAGAAGGTATTATCGGCTTGTTTTCTCATAATACCACTTACCTCTGCACATCCACAACCTGCATAATCGCCCACAAATTTAAACTGCACACCATAAGTACAATAGAATGACCAGAACCAATCGAAGTTCCAGTATGAAAGATGTGTAAGTTCGGCGGTTGCCATAAAATCGGAACGGCTTCCTGACTCAACAGTAACAGTTTGCTCCAGTGTCCATTCTCCATTATCAGTATTATAACTGTATACAGGAAGTTGATCTCCAGCAGCAATTGAAGCTTGTGTTTCAGGATTATAAGTAGGTGCCTGTATTCCCATATTCAGAAGCACAGGATTTTCTTCAAATGTTTCTGCAGACACTCCATTTTCATCAGTAATTTCTATGGCAGCAAAGCCTGCAGAGAAAAATGCGCCATCTAAGGTTTCGCCATTTTGGTTTACTCTTGTCATCAATCCGCCAGGGAATGCAGCCAACGACTCATCCAGAAGATTATCGAAATATACTAAAGTGATATCCAATGAACCTCCCAATGGGTTTCCGTTGCCATCTTTAATAACGGTACCCTCAGGAATAATAATTTCCAGCTCATCACCCTGGGTTTTTATTCCAATTTCTTCCTGAACGGTGCCACTGCCAGCCTCCAGGTTCCCAACACCTTTTTCCTCCTGAACTATAACTCCATTTGGCGGATTGGAAATATCTGTCATAACAATTTTCACATTATATGTGCCCTCTTCAGTGATAGTCATGCTTTGGCTGGTAGAAATATAACCATCCAGTTTAGCCACTAATGTAAATTTTATTGGATTTGTATTGCTGGGTACAAATTCTGTATTTGGATTAAGGGCAAGACCCATAAATCCGTTGCTGGATTTGTATTCATCCTTTTGCACCCCTGTATTGTCAAGAACTGCTTCTGAACCATCACCGGTTACTATAACTCTAACCTGTGTATTATCATTAAAACCTATCAGATTGCCTGTTGCGGCATCCTGAAACTGCACATTTATATAGGTGTTAAGAATATCATAGTTTAGAATAAGTTTGGCTCCTTCGAGCGGGTTTTTTACCTTACATGCATCAGCAAAAATGAGTATTACCAGTGCCAATGATATCGATATTAATGTTTTTATTTTCATCTGTTTATTTATTTATTGTTTGTTTTTAAAAAATTCTGAATGATAATTGGAAATTCATAAATGGGTAGAATTTCCAGTCTTTTACATTTTCCTGAAGTAATTGTTGTTGCTCAGGGTTTGCTGTAGGAGTTACCATACCTGTGGCATCAAGTTTTACTTTAGGCGACCCTTGATATACTGCTCCCAGGTCAAAGTTAAATGCTACCAGTTTGTTTCTGGATAAAGTATGACCAAAACCTATTCCCAGATATGGGCATATTTCATTGGGAAGTAATGTATATGTAACGCTTCCGATTGTCTCAGGACTAATTTCAATATTACCTATTGTTTGAGATTCTTCTGCCTGACTTTCAAATTCTAATTTTGTCATATTATACATTGCTCCTGCAGATATGTAAACTGAGCGAAAAATATAATAATCGAAAATTAATGATATTGAACCAAGTGTGGTATAGTTAAATGCAGAACCTCCCAAATCATCAAAAGTTGAAATTTTAATGTCTTGTTTCATATAGGATCCCCCCAGACGAAGGGTAAAGTTTTGGTTGAAAGACTTAATAACATCGGCTCCAAAACCAAATGTAGATGCTTTGATTCCAATTCCCCATCCTGGAGTAAATTTTTTGGTTTTTAGGCTAACATCACTTGTTTCATCAGTCATTGTGGCTTCCTGAGAGTATGTGTTAGAGAAGGCCAACAAACAACCAATGAGTAAAAATAGTGTAGTTAGTTTTTTCATCTGTTTATTTTTTAATTTTTAAATTGTCAGATGGAACTTAACATTATAAAATAATCAATTCTATTTGAAAGTAATCATAATTTTATCATGAACGTTTCATATTCAGATAATTGTTGATTAACTTACAAATATATATAATCATTCTTTATATGTCAAATAAGGAAGTTGTTAAATATTTTGTAAATTGCATTCAAAACGAATTCATTAATTAATGACTAAATTAAAACTTGCTTTTTTATTATTAGTATTATTAAGTTCGTGTAACTTCAACAGGGAGTTCAATAAGAAAAATGACACAGCACGAAAAAACCCATCAGCAAAGCAAGCCAGTGATAATTTAAGTGAAAACACCCTATTAAAAATACTGGAGAATAAAAAACTAGTAGCTGTAACAGATTATGGTCCAACAAGTTATTTTATTTATCATGGCGAACCAATGGGTTATCAGTATGAATTTTTAAAGAGGTTTACCGAATATTTAGGTGTTGAACTTGACCTGCGGCTGGAGGAAAACCTGCTTACTTCCATGGAAATGCTGGAAAATGGCAAAATCGACTTGATAGCCATGGGTTTAACGGTAACCAATAAAAGGAAAAAATATTTCGACTTTACAGAGCCCATACTTTATACACGACAGGTTTTAGTACAAAGGAAGCCTGAGGGATGGGAAAAAATGAAAACCCTCGATGAAATTGAGTCACATCTTATTCGCAATACTCTCCTTCTTGCAGGAAAAACTATTTATGTGGAGGAAGGTACAATTTATAAGAGTCAATTAGACGAAATTGCAAATAACATAGGAGATAGCATCAATATAGTTGAGTCGGACGAATGGACTGATAAGCTTATAAATGCAGTCTCCAGCGGAGAGATAGATTATACTGTTGCTGATGAGCATGTTGCTTTGGTGAATGCCCGTGAACATAGGAACCTGGATGTTAAAACTCCGGTTAGTTTTCCTCAGAAAATATCATGGGCAGCCCAAAAAGGACAAACAGAATTACTTGACACTATCAACTTTTGGCTTACAAATTTCAGGAAGAAGTTAGATTTCCGATTAATTTATAATAAGTACTTTTTGAATAGTCGCTCTGCGCGAATTTCCAAAAGCAATTATAATTCCTATTCGGGAAGTATGCTCTCGCCTTATGATGATATTTTAAAAAAATACTCTCACATAGTGGGTTGGGACTGGCGGTTAATTGCCTCTCTAATGTATCAGGAATCGGAGTTTAAAATAAATGCTAAATCATGGGTTGGAGCCTACGGACTGATGCAATTGATGCCTTCAGTTCTTGAAAAATATAATATCGATTCCACTGCAAATGCCGAACAACAGATAGAAGCAGGTATAAAACACTTAAAATTTCAATTGAGTTTATTACCTGAAGATGTGACTGATAGTATACAAAGGATAAAGTTTGCTTTGGCAGGCTATAATTCGGGTATGGGACATATCTTGGATGCACGCCGACTAGCGGAAAAATTTGATAAAAATCCAAATGTATGGGATAATAATGTGGATGAGTTTGTATTAAAATTGGCCAATCCGAAATATTATCATGATTCTGTTGTTGAATACGGGTATATGCGCGGAGAAGAGACTTATAATCTCGTTACAGAGGTAATATATCGCTATGAGCAGTATAAGAAACTGATAAAGAATAACTAAAAAACTTATTCCTTAGTATCCGGCTTTTTGGTTTCGTCAGTGTTCTCGTCTTTCTTTTCTTCGTCGCCGCCAACACCATCTTTAAACTCTTTTATACCTTTTCCAAGTCCTCTCATAAGCTCGGGAAGTTTTCTTCCTCCAAACAAAAGAAGAACTACCAGAACGATGGCTGCAATTTCCCAACCTCCCAGCCAGCCTGTTTGTTGAATAATATTAAAATCTAGATTCATCACAAAAATTTTTACAAATATAAAATAAATAGCAAACTCAAAACTATTAGTTTTTGATGTGACTAAATTAAATTAGGAGTGAATTTTATAGCTTTTGATTGCTATGGATTAATAGTTAAATTTGCATACTTCATAATATGGTTTTAAAAATCGAAGGTATTTGGAAATAAGTTTCATAAATATTTTTTTAGAAGGGACCGCTTTGGGCTTGTCGCTGGCATTTTTATTTGGTTTCGGACCTGCTTTTTTTGCCTTACTTCAAACTGCACTCCATAGAGGTTTTGTGCCCGCCGCATTTCTGGCATTTGGAATATTACTCAACGATGCAGCCATAATTGCTGTTATGGTTTTAGGTGCTACCAAAGCCCTTAGTGATATTGAAAGTTATAAAATAGTTGGTGTTGTTGGTGGACTTCTGCTTATAGCAATTGGATTGTTTAGTTATCGAAAGAGTTCTGATTTAAAAAGCCAGAATAATACTATTGATAATAATGGTCCTCATAAAATGATTTATATAGCCAAAGGTTTTGTATTAAATCTTGCTAATCCTTTTGTTTGGATTTTCTGGCTGGGAATAGTTGTTGGCATAACTGCCCGTTTCTCTGCCGATGCCGAACATGTTTTAATATTCTTTGCCGGAGCCTTGTTGATAGTTTTTGCAACCGACCTTTTAAAAGCATTTATGGCTAACAGCCTTAAAAAGTATCTGACAGACAGATTTCTGATAATGGTTAATAAAATAGCGGGTATTGCCCTGATGGGCTTTGGTTTATTTTTGATTATCAGATCGTTGGTGGTGATGTAAATTGTTTGAATAAAAAATTCAATTGTGATGAAAAAAGAGAAAAAATACGAAAGATTATATATACAGATAAAAGATTTAATAGATAAAAGCAGCAATAATCCCTTGTCGAATATGGCTACTATTATTGCCGTTTTACACAATAAAATGCCAGATTATTTCTGGACAGGTTTTTATCTTTTGCAGGATGGCAAATTACAGGTTGGACCATATCAGGGATCGCTGGCTTGTATAAATCTTGCCAAAAACATTGGCGTTTGCTGGGCAGGCATTAATGCAAAAAAGACTGTGATTGTTGATGATGTGGAAGCATTTCCGGGTCATATAGCCTGCGATTCTCGTTCTCAATCGGAAATTGTTGTGCCTTTGAAAAATAAGGATGGTGACATAGTAGGGGTAATGGATGTTGACAGCAGAGATAAAAATACTTTTGATGATGCTGATGCGAAGGGTTTGGAAAAAATTGTAAGTTTGGTTTATTAATGAGCCTAAAATTAATTTAGCGAAGCGAAAGTAATTTGAAGGTAGAATTAATCCAGAATAATAGTATTTCATTAAAAATTTAAAAATTGGATATAAGCATTTATTTTGAAGTCGTTTCGGAAGAATTTGTTACCGAAAACGAAGAGGCAAGCAGGTTGAGAATGTCGGATATATGCGATATTTATTCCAAAGAAAATAATTTTCCTGATCTTGAAAATGCAAAACTTGCAATTTTTGGAGTTAATGAAGAAAGAGGAGCACTAAATAATACAGGTTGTGCCAATGCACCCAACGAAGTGAGAAAATATTTCTATCCTCTTTTTGCCCACTGGAATTCTGTTAGCATAGCCGATTTGGGGAATATCAAAAACGGTCATACAGTTGATGATACCTATTTCGCCATTAGAGAGGTAGTTTCCGAATTGATACGAAATAATATTATTCCAATTATAATTGGTGGTAGTCAGGACCTTACGTATGCCAATTATCTTGCTTACGAAAATATTGGAAGAGTGATAAATATTGCTTCTGTAGATCCTGTTTTCGACCTAGGACATGATGAGCATGAGTTGAATTCCAATTCATGGTTGAGCAGGATAATATTGCATCAGCCTAACTTCTTATTTAACTTCACAAATATTGCATATCAAACATATTTTGTGGATCAGGATTCTCTGGTTTTAATGAAGAATTTATATTTCGATGTTAACCGTCTGGGTAATGTGAGAGCCGATATGGAAGAAACAGAACCCATGATAAGAAATGCCGATATAGTGAGCATTGATATGTCGGCTATACGTGCTTCCGATGCTCCTGGAGGTAAGAATGCAGGGCCTAACGGTTTAGCAGGCGAGGAAGCCTGCAGAATTTGCCGCTATGCCGGGATGAGTGATAAACTCAGCAGCATAGGTTTTTATGAGTTAAATCCTCTTTATGATATCGAAGGACGTTCGGCACATTTGCTTGCCCAGATGATGTGGTATTTTATAGATGGTTATGTAAACCGTAAAGGCGATCATCCCGATTCTGATTCAGAGAACTATGTAAAGTTCAATGTAAAAATTGAAGATTCTGATGAAAACCTTGTGTTCCTGAAAAGTAAACTCTCCGAAAGATGGTGGATGGATGTTTCTGCCTATAGCACTCTCGACAAAAAATATATCAAACATCAGTTTGTGCCCTGTTCCTATGCTGACTATGAAATGGCCCTAAAAAATGAAATCCCCGACCGTTGGTGGAAAGTGCAACAGAAGTTGATGTGATGTTGTTTTGAGGAATTGGTTGATAGAACACTGATCAGTCAGTTGACTGATAAACGGACCAGCCTGCTGCTGGCAGTTGATAGTGTCAAATAAAGTTTTTTGGAGATTCCTCTTCCTTTGTCATCGGAATGATATTGCTGGTATTGTACAGATAATCATGCTGTTATGGGTACTTAGTATAAATACTAATAACCGAAACAAATCCGTGTGAATCCGTCTTATCCGTGTCATCCGTGTTCCTATTAAAATGGGATTTAAAAAACCATTTTGGAGATTCCTCCTCCTTCGTCGTCGGAATGACAGCAGGCGTATTAGGTTTAAAAATCAAACTATTAAAAAGTGGGCTTTAAATAGCAGTCCTTTAAATCAATATCCTACATTATTCATTTTTCAGAACTCAAAACTCAGAACTCAAAACTGAATATTATCCTTTTCGATCCGGATTATCCTTCAAAAAACTACCCCAACTGCTGTATGATTTTCCGCTTGTTGTATTGTCGCCCTGGAAGAAATGGCAAACTGCAGCCGCGAGCCCGTCAGTGGCATCAAGGTGTTTAGGTATAGCTTCAAACTGTACCAAACTCTTCAGCATGCCCGCCACCTGCTCTTTGGATGCATTTCCATTACCAGTTATCGACTGTTTTATTTTTTTTGGTGAATATTCAAAAATTGGCAAATCCTTATAAAGCCCTGCCGCCATTGCAACACCCTGGGCACGACCCAACTTTAGCATCGACTGTACATTTTTTCCAAAAAAGGGAGCCTCCAAAGCCATTTCGTCGGGTTTATATTCCTCTATCAAAGAAAGCGTTCTTTCAAAAATCTTTTTTAATTTTAGGGCATGGGTATCGTATTTCCCAAGTTTGAGTATGCCAAGGGCAATGAGGCTGATTTTATTCGCTTTTTGTAATATTAGCCCATAACCCATTATATTTGTACCCGGGTCGATACCAAGTATTATTCTTTCTTTTGCCAAAGGTTTGTCATTTTTATGAAAACAAAATTACGTAAATCATATAACATTATCATAAGAGCATTTATTATTATAATGACTTTTTGGTTTTTATATGATCAGTTATTTCATTCTAATGATATTCAAACGGTTATAGATTTTTTCCCAAAAGTGACGGGCTCTCCCGGATTTGCTTTTAAAATAAGTGCGTTATTAGTCTTGCTGTTTGTAAACTACCTTCTGGAAAGTTATAAGTGGAAATATTTTATTGCCAAACTGGAAAAAGTAAGTTTGCTAACCTCATACAAAGCCATTTTAACAGGAATTTCTGTAAGCATGTTTATGCCTAACAGATCGGGGGATTATCTGGGAAGAGTATTTATTTTGAAAAAGGCCGATAGGATACAGGCTATACTTGCCACTATTTTAGGCACTATGAGTCAGTTAATTGCCACAATAATTTTTGGGTCTATAGCATCAATAATTGCATTTCCAACAGTTTTCAATCTGGAGGAGAATCTGAATTCTTGGCTTTTCGCCGGACTAATAACCGTAGTGATTATAAGTCTGTTTACTATTGTTTTTGCCTATCTTAACTTTAGTGTTTTCTCGGGAATTATAAAACGGATAAGCGGAAGAGGATATCGAAAAATTAAAAAATATGCCGAGGTTTTCACACTCTACAGTGTAAGAGATTTATTATTTGTTCTTATCATAAGTTTGATGCGGTATATAATTTTTTCTTTCCAGTTTGTACTGCTGTTATGGCTATTCAGGATAGATATTCCTTACCTAAATGCAATGGTTTTAATAAGTTTGGTTTATCTGGGGGTTACCGTAATTCCTACAATTGCATTAACGGAAATTGGTGTAAGAGGTTCGGTAAGCGTTTTTATTTTTACTTATTATTATGAATTAATGGGAGTAGTAAATCCAAATATTGAATTAGGAGTTGCTTCGGCCTCAACAGTATTATGGTTTGTAAATTTGGTAATCCCGGCATTCATAGGAGCATTTTTCGTATTTAACCTCAAATTTTTCAGAAAAACAGAAACAAATGGATAGTTGGATAAAAATATTTTTAGTCTTACTTGAGTTTTCCGCCATCGCTTATATACTCATTATCCTTATTTTTACTGTGGGATGGTACCGGCTAAAAGAATTTGTTAGCACTGCTTCAGAAGTTAAAACCAGTCTTTCAGTTATTATAGCCATCAGAAATGAAGCCGGGAATATTTTAGACTTATTAAACTCAATTGATAAACAAAGCCTATCCAAAAAACAATTCGAAATTATTATCGTAGATGATGCGTCAACGGATGACAGTATTGATATTATTAATGCTTTTAAAAAAGAGCATAATGAACTTCAAATGAAAGTAATTGAATCGGATGGAAACGGCAAGAAAGATGCATTGAAAAAGGCTTTTTCGGAGGTGAAAAATGAAATAGTATTTACCACCGATGGCGATTGTATTTTGAACGAAAATCTGTTAAAAAATTATCTTAACTATTTTGAAGAAAATCATACTATAAAACTATGTTTCGGAAGTGTTTTTTATGAGAAACCGAATTTCCCTTTACAACAAATATTTCGTGTAGAATTTGCCAGTCTGGTTGCTTCAGGAGCCGGTTCAGCAGGCTTTGAACTACCACTAATGATGAATGCTGCGAATATGGCTTTTCGACTGAAAGATTATGAAGTTGTAAAAAATAAAATTGATGGTGAAAATTTGTCTTCAGGAGATGATATTTTTATACTTCATGCCTTTGCAAAGGAATTTGGAAATGGAAGCATAGGTTTTTATAAAAACAGCGAACATATTGTAGAAACAAAGGCTCCTCTTAGCATCAAAGACTTCTTTAAACAACGCATCAGGTGGGGATCGAAGGCTAAGGCATATAAATCATTATGGCCTAAACTGGTATCTTTAGTTGTATTCATTTTCAATTTTATGCTTAGCGCCACCCTGATACTTAGCATTTATAAATTGTGGTTTGCTTCGCTTTATTTTTTGTTTGTTTTATTGAAGTTCCTGATTGATATGCCACTAAATAGAAATTTCCTGAAATACTATAAAAAACCTGCAAATTTTGCCATGTTTTTCTTATTGGAATTTGTTTATCCTATTTATATAGTTATTGCTGCTTTAGCACCAATTTTCTTCAGCTTTAGCTGGAAAGATCGCGATCTTGTAAAATAATTGAGGCTAAAGCAAAATCGTATTTGCTTGTAATCTTCAAATTCTCTGAATTTCCTTTACACAGGAAAACACTGTTGGAAGCAAACTCAAAAACCGATGCATCATCGGTAAAATTATCTCTGTAATTTGTATTATATGCTTTTTTTATCAATTCAGATTTAAATGTTTGAGGGGTTTGAACTCTTTTAATATGCTTCCTGTTTAGGGATTTATTTTCAAGTCCGTCAGCCATTCTTAAACTATCGGTCGAATCCACAACAGGAATGGCACTACCTTTGTTAAGAGCAGTTGTAAAACACTCATTAATAGTATATTGATCTATTAGCGGACGGGCACCATCATGAATTGCAACAACTGCATTATCAGGAATAAGTTTAAGTGCTGCTTTAATACTATGGAATCTTTCAGGACCACCAATTACCATATTTACTTTTTCAAGTTCAGGATAATTTTTCTTTAGTTTTTGCCAGTAATCAATATGATTATTTGATATGGCTATTACCATATTTTCCAATTCCAGATGGGTCAAAAAAGCCTCAATAATATGGATTAAAACAGGCTTATTATTTATAATTGCATATTGCTTGGGAATATTAGTCCCTGATCGATCAGATTTTCCCGCTGCTGCAATTATCAAATATCGTGCTCTGGTTTCCATGGAAGTGTAAAAATAGAAAAAGCCTGTTATCTTTCAAACAGGCTTTTCAAATTATCTTTTTAGAATAATATTCTTTATTTCAATTATATTATAAGCATAGCATCGCCATAGGTGAAAAATTTATACTTTTCTTTAACGGCTTCCTTATATACATCAAACAAGAAATCATAACCCACAAATGCTGAAATCATCATCATCATAGGCGACATTGGCATATGTAGATTAGTTACCATAGCATCGGCAAAACCGAATTCATAAGGGGGAAAAATAAATTTATTTGTCCAACCGCTATAAGGCTTAACCTGACCTGTAATTGAAACTGCTGTTTCCAGGGCTTTCATAGTAGTAGTACCAACTGCCACAACTTTATGGCGTTTAGCTTTGGCAGCATTCATACGTGCTGCAGATTCTGGAGTTAATATCATTTGCTCCGAATCAACTTTATGCTTGGTAAGGTCTTCAACTTCAATGGTTCTAAAGTTTCCTAAACCTGTATGAAGAGTAAGTTCAGCAAATTCAACACCTTTAATTTCAAGGCGTTTCATTAACTCTCTTGAAAAGTGCAATCCTGCAGTTGGTGCTGCAACAGCTCCTTCATGTTTGGCATAAATTGTTTGATATCTCTCTTCATCTTCGGGTTCAATTTCTCTCTCATGAATTTTTGGAAGAGGAGTTTCACCTAATTCCTGAAGTGTTCTTTTGAAATCTTCATAAGGACCGTCGAATAAAAAGCGCAGAGTTCTGCCTCTGGAGGTAGTATTATCAATAACCTCAGCAACTAAAGCATCGTCTTCACCGAAGTAGAGTTTGTTTCCAATTCTTATTTTTCTGGCCGGATCAACCATAACGTCCCACAATCTGCTTTCCCTGTTAAGTTCTCTCAAAAGGAATACTTCAATCTTGGCACCTGTCTTTTCCTTCTCACCATTTAACCTAGCTGGAAATACCTTAGTATTATTTATGGCAAAAATGTCACCATCATCAAAATAGTCGATTATATCTTTAAATGATTTGTGCTCGATTGTTTGATCCTTACGGTTAACGATCATCAATCTTGATTCATCCCTGTTTTTTGGTGGATGATCTGCTATCAACTCCCTTGGAAGATTAAATTTGAATTGTGATAACTTCATTATATATGATTAGTTTATGATTCCTATTTGTTGAGTTTTTATAATTTTACTTATTATTGTATTCACAAATTTGGTATCAACTGATTTACAAATAAAAGGCGGCAAAAGTACAAAAAATCGAGCTAAAAGTCAAGTTAAATTGTAAGTGCTCATTCCCAAACTTTTAGCCCCAGTTTTCTATAAAATATTTTAGATTTTTCATTAACACTAATGATGTTAATATGCAGATTTACAACTGTATAAGCAAAATTTGTATAAGTGTTTATTGTAGCGAAATAGTTGTTTTGATCTGGCAATTTAGAATATTGTCCAAAAGAAATTAATCTTTTTTATGATAAGAAACGACCTAATTCATACAAATTATGGGAAAAAATATAACTGATTCTTGTGTCACATTCATAAATACCCAATTATTGGTATGGCGACTAATTGCATATGTTCACATTTTTGCACAAAAAATACAACATGAAAAAAGCAATTTACCTTTTAATTCTGACCTTAATTTTTATAAATGTAAAGGCATTTTCACAACAAGATCAATCAACATATGCAAATGCAGCCCAAAAAATGCTGAATAGTAATTCAAAGTTAACCATAGGAGGTTATGGTCAAATCGATTTTAACCAGCCTTTGGATAATTCAAAATTTAGTGCCGGAAACCTTGATGTACATCGTTTAGTTATGTTATTTGGTTACAGGTTTACTAAAAAATTACAATTTGTAACAGAAATTGAATTTGAGCATGTAAAAGAGGTTTATATCGAGCAGGCTTTTATTAATTATTCATTTAATAATTATATAAATTTTCGGGCAGGATTAATGCTGGTGCCAATGGGTATTATAAATGAATATCACGAGCCCACTACCTTTAACGGTGTTGAACGCCCAATAATCGACAAATATATTTCGCCCACAACCTGGAGAGAAATAGGATTGGGGTTTAGTGGCTTAATTCCAGAAATATCAATGAGATACCAGGCTTACATTATGAATGGTTTTGCAAGTTATAATGATGGTGATTTTCTTCTTTCAGGTGCCAATGGTTTACGAAAAGGCCGCCAAAAAGGTGCAGAATCATTTATTAATACACCATCATTGGCAACAAAAATTGAATATTATGGAATACTAGGATTAAATCTGGGTTTCTCTACTTATTTTGGAAAAACACAATCCACATTATATGATGGTGTTGATAAGGATGCCAATATTGATATCGCCACAGCCGATTCTACAGTTGTTGGAGTTAAAATGATTGGCTTTGATGCACGCTATAGCAGAAAAGGATTTGGTTTCCGCGGGCAGTTTTATAATGTATGGTTATCAAATACTGTTCAGTACAATTCAATTGCTCAAAACAAGGGAACTACCGCCGATTTAGGCGATGGCATGTTTGGATATTATGCTGAAATATCCTACAATGTTTTTCATGAGTTCGACAAATTAAAGACTATGTTAATTCCGTTTGTAAGATATTCCAATTATGACACTCATTATTCAGTAAATGCAAATATTACAGCAAACGATTCTTATAATAAAACCTATATAACAACTGGTTTTAGCTGGAAGTTAAGTCAGGGTGTAGTTTTAAAAACTGATATGCAATTTGTTAAATCAAAAGCAAACTCTAAATACGAAAAACACTTTAATGCCGGTATAGGTGTGTGGTTCTAATTATTTACAAAATGAAGAAAGCAATAATTTTAATATTAATAGTCAGTTGGATAGTCAATTCCTCTTTTATAGGCAAGGAGGAGTTGGCATATCCTACAAAAAAAATTAATAGAGAATTAAGGCGACTTTGGAAGGATGAATCAGTTGATATTGATAAGTTTAACCAAAATGTTTATGTTATTGCTAATAGCAATGATACCTTGGGGTATCTTTATTTGGGAAGAGTTAATTCCTGTCGCCAGGGAGGATGTGCTGTAAATAGTTTAGAAGAGAATTTGGCCTTTGAATTTTTTGATTATTTCATGATTACCGACAGTGATCTTCGAGTAAAAAAGGTAAAAATATATAATTATCAGGCTACCCATGGTCATGAGGTAATGAGTTCCGGATGGCTCAGGCAGTTTAAGATGTATGATGGTAAACAAAGCCTGGTTTATGGCAAAGATATAGAGGCGATTTCAGGTGCAACAATATCTGCCAAAGCTTTAAATGAAGACTTGAAATATACTTTAAATCATCTGGAAATAATTCTGAGCAATAAAAAAACAAGCCTGAGTAAGTTTTAAGACTTTATTTTTTAATGTTTTTCTTTGATTTTAGTAATTTTGAAGTAAAAACATGAATTTTAAACAATCGGTACAAGACCTTTTAAGCAATCATTTCCAAAAGAAAATATCGGTAATAGATTATAGTTCTTTGGGGGGTGGATCCATTAATAGCGCTTATAGAGTAAATACTGATGAAGGTGTTTATTTTGTTAAGACTAATTCAAAGGACAGTTTCCCTGAAATGTTTTCTAAAGAGGCAAGGGGACTTGAATTACTCGCAAATGCCAATTGCGTAGGAGTGCCTGAAATAATATGTTATGGAGATATTGAGAGTGATTCGTTTTTAATTCTGGAATATATAGAAGAATCATCCAAATCTCATAATTTTTGGGATGAATTTGCAAAGAACCTTGCCTGCCTTCACAAAAAGACAAGTACAAAATTTGGCCTCGACCATGATAATTATATTGGGTCTTTAGTTCAATTTAATGAATTCAAAGAAAGCTGGTCGGAGTTTTTTACATTGCAACGACTGGAAAAGCAGTTGAAAATGGCTATAGATGCTTATCTGATAGATAAATCGATTATCAATTATTTTGAAAGATTTTATAAGCGAATTGATGAGATATTTCCACAGGAAGAACCTTCTTTAATTCATGGTGATTTATGGAGTGGAAATTATATGTCAGGGCCTGATTCGCAAGCCATGATAATAGATCCGGCTGTATACTATGGTCATCGGGAGATGGATCTCGGAATGTCATTGCTTTTTGGGGGTTTTTCGGGAGAATTTTATGATTCTTACAATAGGTATTTTCCCATGGAAAAGGGATGGCAAAAAAGGATGGAGTACTGTAATCTTTACCCTTTACTAGTGCATGTTAATCTGTTTGGGGGCTCTTATTCCTCATCAGTAAAATCTATAATCACAAAATTCTAATTGTGAAATAAGTGTTAAAATATGTTGAAAAACCACCTTATTGTAAGTTAAATTAATAAGTTTACAGATTCTAATTCTTATATAAGAAATGGCCAGTATTATTAACTTTTCTGAGGCTGCCACCATTGGTATTCATAGTATGATAGTTATTGCAAGGGAAGAAAAACCTCTAAATGCAATTGAGTTATCAAACAAAATAGCAAAGTCGAAACACCATATTGGTAAAGTGTTACAGCGACTTGTTAAAATGGGATATCTGAAATCGCAGAGAGGCCCCACTGGTGGGTTTGCGCTTAATGTTGATCCTAATCAAATTTCCATGTATCAAATATATACAGCCATAGAAGGACCTGTTTCACATAACGGATGTGAGGCTAAAAATCACATTTGCGGGTTTAATAAGTGCATTCAAAATAATCTTGTAAGTAAAATGTCCATCGAGTTTGTAAACTTTATGGAAGGAGAAAAATTGCAAGATTATATATAGGGAACCTAATTTTCAGAATTTAAAAAAACATCAATTATGATATAAGTCATAATATAAAACGTTAATATATAACAACCCATCTAAATAACAAGTTAAATTTCATACATAATAGTTTTAATAAACACTAAATCAATTAGATAAATCTTTTTTTTATTTAGAATATTGATAAATTTATTTGACGAATAAAATTGTGCATATACATATTAAATTATTGGTATGTTTGTAATTAAAGAAAAACGATACTTAAAATATTAAATTAATACCTATGAAAAAAAATTACATATTAACACTGATGATAAGCATCATTTTATTATCGGGGGATATTATTGCACAGTCATCTTCATTAAGTGCTGAATTACGTCCTCGCTTCGAATTCAGAAATGGATATAAGCAACTAATGCCAGATGGCAACAATCCGGCGGCCTTTATTTCCCAAAGAACCAGGTTAAATGGATTTTATTCGAATGATAATTTTATTTTAAAAATTAGTTTGCAGGATGTAAGAGTTTGGGGAGATGTTAACCAACTGAATACTTCAGATGTTAACGGAACATCTATCCATGAAGCTTGGGGAGAAATATTATTCAGTAAAGTGGTCTCTTTTAAAGTAGGTCGTCAGGAAATAATTTATGATGATCACAGGATTTTTGGTAGTGTTGGCTGGGCACAGCAAGCTAGGAGTCACGATGCTGCAATTTTGAAATTAAAACCAAATAGTAAACATGATATTCATTTAGGATTTGCATATAATGCCAAAAAAGAATCGCTGTTTAAAGTTGATTATGTTGGTATGGGCAATTATAAAGCATTACAGTTTGCACATTATCATGGTAGTTTCAATAAGTTTGGGATAAGCATAATGGAATTATATAACGGACTAGCTTTCGATTCTGATACTTCTGCTGCTGTTGTAGAAGAGATAGCGTGGAGTTTAACATTAGGCACTCGACTTACTTATAAATCTGATAAAATTGCTGCTAATATTGCTTATTATTATCAGGGGGGAAAAAATGCTTCCAATAATGATCTTGCGGCTACCTACTTTGCTGCAGATGTTGATTTCAAACTAATCAGTAATTTTTCATTTGGTATTGGTGGTGAATATCTTTCAGGAACTGCCAGCAAGGATAATGGAAACGGAACTGATAATTCTTTCACTCCATTTTATGGAACAAACCATAAATTCAACGGATGGATGGACTATTTTTTTGTAGGAAATCATGGTGGTAATGTTGGACTTACGGATATTTATTTACCCATAAAGTACAACTTAAATAAGTGGAGTTTTGCTCTAATACCACATTATTTCATGTCGGCAGCCACTGTTTCAGAAAAACAAACAGACGGCAGTTGGAAAGATTTCAGCAATACACTTGGTACTGAAATCGACTTCTCAATTGCTTATAAATTAAATAAGCAAGTTGCATTACAGGCAGGTTATTCACAAATGTTAGCCACTGAAACCATGGAAGTTCTCAAAGGTGGAAACTACAATAATACGAATAACTGGGCATGGTTAATGATAACATTCAAACCTACTTTTTTTGAAAAATAAATATTATGTCAAAAATCATTAATTATATAATTCCACCAAAGAACTGGCAGGTGATAGTTGCTGTTTTAGTCGGATTGATTATTGGGATTTTTGTGTACATTTTTTATGTTTCCAATGCTGTTTCATATCTTTCCGATAATCCTGAAACCTGCATTAACTGCCATGTTATGAACAGTCAGTACGACAGTTGGAATCATTCTTCACACAGGGAGAAAGCCAATTGTAATGATTGTCATGTTCCGCACAATAATATCTTTAATAAGTATTTTTTTAAGGCTAAAGACGGGATGAGACATGCCACAATGTTTACACTCCGACTGGAGCCTCAGGCAATAAAAATTAAAGAAGCAGGTATTGAAGTTGTACAGGATAATTGTATTCGCTGCCACTCCAATCTGATTACCGACCACAGAGTGCTGACATTAGATAATAGTTATCATAAATACAGGCTCGAAGAGCGTAAATGCTGGGAATGTCACAGAGAAGTCCCACATGGAAAAGTACGTAGCCTTTCAGCAAGTAAAAATTCATTAATTCCAAATGTAAGAAAACCCATTCCTGACTGGATAAATAATATTGTAAATAAAATTGATAAATAATACTGTCATGAGTAAAAAAAGAAAACCGATAATTAATTGGATACTGTTTTTGGCAACAGTAGTTGTAGTATTTCTATTGGGCCTGTTAGCATCTTCTATTACCGAAAGAAGAGCAGAGGTTGCTGCAACCTATAAGCCTGAAGTTAAAATTAAAGAATGGGAACCCAGAAATGAAGTTTGGGGCAAAAATTTTCCTACGGAATATGATTCATATCAAATGAATGATGAATCAAATTTTGCATCTAAATATAATGGGAATGCCATGATTGATATGCTTGAAGTTGATCCTCGTTTAGTTGTTTTATGGGCTGGTTATGGCTTTTCAAAAGACTATAATCAAGGAAGAGGACATACTTATGCTATTCAGGATTTAAGGAATACTCTTAGAACCGGGGGGCCTAAGGATGAAAATGATGGGCCTATGCCTTCCACATGCTGGACATGTAAAAGTCCTGATGTGCCACGTGTAATGAATGAGCAAGGTGTAAAAGAATTTTACACAGGTAAATGGGCTCGTTTGGGCGCCGAAATAGTAAATCCTATTGGATGTGCTGATTGCCATAATAATGAAACCATGGAACTTCAAATATCACGTCCTGCTCTTGCAGAGGCATTTGAGAGAATGGGAAAGGATATCAATGATGCAACACATCAGGAAATGAGAAGCCTTGTTTGTGCTCAATGTCATGTGGAATATTACTTTGATAAAAAACGACCAGGAGCAGAAGGTTCAGCATATTTAACATTTCCATGGGACAAGGGAATGTCGGTTGAAGAAATGGAAGAGTATTATGACAATAAAAACTTTAAGGACTGGACTCATAAACTCAGTAAAGCACCAATGCTAAAAGCGCAGCACCCTGGCTATGAGGTTTATTTAACAGGAATACATGCAGAAAGAGGAGTTTCATGTGCCGATTGTCATATGCCATATATGAGTGAGGGTGGAAAGAAATATACCGATCATCATATACAGTCGCCATTAAACAATATAGAAAATTCATGCATGGTTTGTCATAGGGAAAAAACCGCACAACTTCTTAAGGATGTTTATGACAGACAGGATAAAGTTATTGAAAACAGGGATAAACTTGAAGAACTTATAGTTAGAGCCCATGTTGAGGCAAAAACAGCCTGGGATTTAGGTGCAACTGATAGTCAAATGGAGGAGATTTTAATGGACATTCGTCATGCTCAATGGCGCTGGGATTATGCCGCAGCAAGTCATGGAGGATCATTCCATTCACCAGTTGAAATTTCGAGAGTAGTTTCTACAGGAATAGATATCGCACAGGAAGGAAGAATTAAACTTGCCCGATTGCTAATAAATCTTGGTTATGAAGGCGAAGTGCCATATCCTGATATTTCAACTAAAGCAAAAGCACAAGAATTTATTGGTTTACCTATGGATAAGTTAAAGGCAGAAAAAAACCAATTCTTAAAAAATCTTGCCCCAAAATGGGATGAAGAAGCGAAGAACAGAGAATCAAAGATGCCAATAGTTTATAATAATTAAAGGATACTGAATCAAAAAAAGGCAAGCATTTAATATGTTTGCCTTTTTTTGATTAATTCAAAGATTTATATGGCAGGTAGAAGAAAAATATGGACGGCTAATTGGGCTTATAAAGAAGGACTTATAATTGGTGTCGGCCTGTTTATAACTGGTATATCTCTGGAATATTTCACAATGGGCAGAGGGGTAAAATCCCTTATGGAGTTTCCTTTTAATATTTATTTTTTAGTTGGACTCCTGATTTTAACACTTTTATTGTGGTTTACAGCCCGAAAAATAGCAATTACACAATGGCTTGGTAGTGTTCCTGCTGCTGTAAGTTCAATATCCTTATTTCTCATTATGGGATTGATAATGGGGCTTAATATGCAAACAGATCAGGTACAATCAGGTTTTTTGCATTTTATTGGGTTTACACATATCAGCACCTCTTGGCCCTATATGTTTTCTGTTTTGTTTTTATTATTGTCTCTAGGAATTACATGCTTAAAGAATATATTTCCTTTAAACAAAAGTAAACTTGGTTTTACAGTCAGTCATTTGGGTTTGTTTGTAGTACTTATATCTGCAAATTTTGGAGGCTCACAATTAGTACGTCTAGAGATGGAACTTCAGGAAAACCGCATTACTACTTATGCCACCAATAAATCAGACAATCAGGTATATAACCTCCCTTTCGCAGTAAAACTAAATGATTTTATTCTGGATGAGTATAATCCTAAACTTACTATCGTAAACAATATATCAGGAGAAATGATACATGGCAATGGTAAGAATATTATCACCATCGACAGTAGTATTAAGTTTAAGATTTTAAAATATAAAATAGAAATTTTAAACTATATCGAATCTGCTGTCAAAGCAGGTGATAAATACTATTTTAATAATGAACCCGGTGCTTGTCCGGCTGCACATGTTAATGTAACATTTGAGGATGGTCATCAAATTCAGGCTTGGCTCAGTTGTGGAAGTTATAATAGGCAATTTGAATCATTAAAGCTGGATTCGCAAAATTCATTGGTGATGCTATTCCCAGAACCAAAACTATTTGTATCGGAAATACAATTATTTAATAAAAAGGGTGATATAACAAATGCAAAACTGGAAGTAAATAAGCCTTTTGATTATGACCAATTTAAAATTTATCAATTGAGTTATGATTCAAATCTTGGTAAATGGTCAGATACTTCAGTAATCGAACTTATTTATGACCCCTGGTTGCCCTATGTTTATATTGGCATTTTTTTAATGATAATTGGTGCAATATATATGTTATTTACCGGTGCGGTCAAAAAAAAGTAATTATATGGAATGGATTAGTTTTCCCAATTATGCAATTGTAACTATAACCATTTGGGTGGTTTCATTATTTCTGAAAGGAATATTTCCCAATAACAAGGCTGTTTTAAAAACGGCTGATATAATAATAATTGGAGGAATTATTTTACTGGGATATTATATCATCCAATTGTGGGTTTTACTTGAAAGACCTCCCATGCGTACTCTTGGTGAAACGCGTTTATGGTATTCATTATTTCTTTCAGCAATAGGTTTTACGTTTTTTTTAAGGTGGAGATATTATTGGTTTTTAGTATTAAGTATTCTGTTTGCAAGCATGTTCTTATTAATGAATATCATAAGCCCTGAAAACTTTAATAAAACCCTGATGCCGGCATTATTAAGTCCCTGGTTTGTACCTCATGTAATTGTATATATTTTTGCGTATTCTACTTTGGGAGCATCCAGTTTAGTGGCACTTAAACTTTTAATACCCTTGAAGAAGTCGGAATCTACTATTGAGTTTGAGTATCTTGCTGATAATCTCGTATATATTGGTTTTGCTTTTTTAACAATGGGCTTGTTATTCGGTGCTTTATGGGCAAAGGAAGCCTGGGGACATTACTGGACATGGGACCCCAAAGAAACATGGGCTTTCCTTACCTGGTCAGTCTATCTAATATATATTCACCTAAGAAGTAAAAATGTTTTTAGTAAAAGAACAACTTATTGGGTATTACTTCTTGCTTTTATAGTTTTATTGGTTTGCTGGTTCGGAGTTAATTATCTTCCATCTGCTGCAAACAGCATACATACATATTCCTCTTAAAACAAAAATGCCTACAATTAAAACAAAATGCTATTTTTGGGAATGATTTCTGAAACTATTTTCAATTATTTACTTTATTCCTGGATAGCCCTTGCAATAATTATATTCCCTGTATTGTTAAGAATAACAGCACCTTACGGACGACATACCAGTAATTCCTGGGGTCCGGTCATAAACAGTCGCCTGGGATGGGTTTTGATGGAAATCCCCGTAATAATTGTCTTTACATATTTTTTATTCAGAAATAATAACCCAATTTCATCTCCGGTTTTGGTTTTCTACGGACTTTTTATGTTGCATTATTTTAACCGAATATTCATATTTCCCTTCAGAATAAAAACTAATGGAAAAAAAATACCCATTAGTATAATATTACTTGCACTGTTTTTCAATGTGTCCAATGGGTTTTTTAATGGATACTGGTTTGGAGAAAACTCAAACTTATATGATAATTCATGGTTTTCAGATCCTAGATTTATCTTAGGCCTTTTGATTTTTTTCACGTGAATGTACATTAATATTAAGGCCGACAATAAATTACTTTCCTTGCGCAGCGGAGGAAAAAAGGGATATTTTATTCCAAGAGGATGGCTTTTTAATTATATATCATCACCAAATTTATTTGGAGAAATTATTGAGTGGACAGGTTGGGCTATAATGTGCTGGTGCCTGCCTTCGTTTTCATTTGCAATATGGACATTTGCCAACCTGGTTCCCAGAGCCCTTGACCATCACAGATGGTATAAGCGTCGTTTTGAAAATTATCCGGAAAAACGAAAAGCTGTTTTCCCTTATGTAATGTAATTCATTGTGTTCCCAATCATGTAAAATGCTTGGACTATATTATTAATTTTGCTCTATAATTAAATGAATAACAATGCCCGGAAAAATACTTTCCAATATTAATTCTCCTTCCGACTTAAAATCATTAAGTCAGGAAGACTTATTACAACTCGCCGATGAGTTGAGGGCATTTATTTTGGATGTAGTTTCCGTACATCCGGGTCACCTGGGATCCAGTTTAGGGGTAGTTGAACTTACAATAGCACTTCATTATGTTTTTAACACACCCTTCGATAAACTTATTTGGGATGTGGGGCATCAGGCATATGGACATAAAATCCTTACGGGAAGAAGGGATGTTTTTCATACAAACAGAACCCTGGATGGGATAAGCGGATTTCCAAAAATATCTGAAAGTGTATATGATGCCTTTGGTACAGGACATTCTTCAACTTCCATTTCTGCTGCCCTTGGGATGGCTGTGGCATCTAAGAAAAAAGGAATATTAAACCGACAACATATTGCCGTTATTGGGGATGGTGCCATGACAGGTGGTATGGCATTGGAAGGCTTAAATAATGCAGGTGTTTCAGATTCAAATATCATTGTAATTTTAAATGACAATGGGATTTCCATCGATAAAAGCGTTGGTGCTCTCAGCAATTATCTGCTAAACTTTACTACCTCTCCCGGATATAATAAATTCAAAAATAAGATTTGGAATACACTTGGAAAAGCAGGCAAGAAACTGGGGCCCAATTCTCAAAAGTTAATACAAAGTATTGAAGGTGCAATAAAAACGAGTATTCTTAAGAGTAGCAACTTGTTCGAGGCAATGAACTTTAGATATTTTGGTCCTGTTGATGGTCATGATATTGAGAAGCTTGTAAAGGTATTATCGGATTTAAAAAATATCAAAGGCCCTAAACTGCTGCATGTAATAACTAAAAAAGGTAAAGGTTTCGAAAAAGCGGAAAAGGAACAAACCGCATATCATGCTCCCGGTAAGTTCAACAGGGAAACAGGAGAAATAGAGATAGTTGATAGTAAAAACACCCTCCCTACATATCAATTTGTATTTGGTGAAACTATTACGGAATTAGCGAGGAAGAATGAAAATATAATGGCAATAACGCCTGCTATGCCTACGGGTTCTGCATTAATAAAAATGATGAAGGAATTTCCGGATAGAGTTTTTGATGTAGGAATTTCTGAACAGCATGCTGTAACTTTTGCTGCAGGTTTAGCCTTAGATGGAATGAAACCATTTTGTACCATATATTCTACATTTCTGCAAAGAGCCTACGACCAACTTATACATGATGTGGCAATACAAAACCTGAATGTGGTTTTTTGTATCGACAGAGCAGGTCTTGTGGGAGGCGACGGATCAACTCATCATGGGGTTTTCGACCTTGCGTACCTGAATTTAGTACCAAATATGGTAGTCGCTGCCCCTCTTAATGACCACGAAATGAGAAATTTACTCTATACTGCTGCTTTGTATGAGGATGGTCCAATTGCCATAAGATATCCTCGCGGTGAGGCCGTAAGCGATGATTGGAAATCTGATTTTAAGAAAATTGAAATTGGTAATGGTGAGCAAATTCTGGAAGGTGAAGATATTGCTATTTTATGCATTGGACATACAGGAAATTATGCTCTGGAGGCGGCAAAAATTCTGAAAAAAGAAAATATCAATCCTGCTATTTTTAATATGCGTTTTCTAAAACACTTGGATGAAAAGCTACTGCATAACGTCTTTAAAAACTACAAAAAAATTATTTGTGTTGAAGATGGAACAATTAAGGGTGGCTTAGGCTCATCGGTGGTGGATTTTGCAAGAGAAAATAATTATGATAACCACATAAAAAAACTTGGTATACCCGATAAATTTGTGGAGCATGGCGATAAAAATAAACTGGTGGAAATCTGTGGTTTTGATGCCAATGGGATAGCAAAAAATTGTATTTTTGCGGGTTATCGTTAACAATACAAAAATATAATCGTAGAATGTACGAATTTATTAGCGGCAAGATAATGTCTTTAAACCCAACTTCAGTTGTGGTAGAGAACAATGGAATAGGCTATTTTATTAATATTTCACTCAATACTTACACCAAAATTAAAGATACTCAAAACACTAAGCTTTATATATATTTTCATGTTAGAGAAGATGCTCAGATTTTATATGGCTTTGCCGATGAAAATGAAAGGGAAATTTTCACTCTATTACTTTCTGTATCAGGTGTTGGAGCCAATACCGCTCGCTTAATTTTATCTTCACTTACAACTACAGAAGTCTTTGAAGCAGTAACAGGAGGTCATGCATCTGTTTTGCAAGGCGTTAAAGGTATTGGAGCAAAAACTGCACAAAGAGTAGTTATCGATCTTAAGGATAAAATGTTAAAAGCTGCCTTAGATATTGAAAAAGTTGATGTTTCTCACAATACTATAAAGGAGGAGGCGTTATCAGGGTTACTAATTCTTGGGTTTAATAGGAACTCTGCCGAAAAAGCAATTAGCAGAATTTTAAAATCGAAGCAAATAGATAGTGTAGAAGAATTAATAAAAGAAACATTAAAAACTTTATAAAGAACTGATTGACTGCGTATTAATATTGATTTTCAAGTTTGGGAAATAAAATCTTTATCATAACAAAAACTAATGTAGTAGTTATTTTGCTGTTAGCAATGATTATTGGCTTTGGCAGCCAGTCATACGCACAGCAAATTAATGATACAACAACCACTGATACAAGTGGAGTAGATTTAGTATTCCCCTTTAGCGACCTCAGTGGAAATCCATATTTGGATCAGGATCAGAGCCCCTTATTCCTAAACGATCCATCAAATGTAAAGAGAGAAATTATTTATAATCCTGAAACCAATCAGTATGAATTTCAGAGTAAGATAGGAGAGTTTACCTATCGAACACCTACAGTAATGAGTTTTGAGGATTTCCAAAAATATCAAACTACAACATCAGTAAAAGATTATTGGAAAGAAAGGGTGAAAACTACCGGCGAATCGGAAGGCTCAAGATTAATACCTAAGATCTATGTAGGTGGTGAAGCTTTCGATAAAATATTTGGTAGTAATACTATCGACATAAGACCACAGGGATCAGCAGAAGTTAGTTTTGGTATTGCCAGTAACCGTCGTGATGACCCCTCTCTGGATGTTAGGCAGAGGAGAACAACCAACTTCGATTTTAATGAAAAAATTCAAATGAATGTAATCGCCAAGATTGGTGATAAAATAGAGTTTAAAGCGAATTATAATACAGAATCCTCCTTCGACTTTGAGAATACTCTCAAATTGAAATATGAAGGAAAGGAAGATGAAATAATAAAGTTAATTGAGGCAGGAAATGTTAGCTTACCACTTAACTCATCCCTGATAACAGGAAGTCAGAGTTTATTTGGTATAAAAACAGAATTGCAATTTGGTAAAACCCGAGTAACTGCAGTATTTTCACAACAGCAAAGTGAAACCCAAAATATTACGGTTCAGGGTGGAGCACAGCAAAATGAATTTCAGTTAACTGCTCTCGACTATGAGGCAAATAAACACTTCTTCCTGTCACAGGCCTTCAGAGATAATTTTGAAAAAGCAACATCCACATTGCCAATAATAACTTCGGATATTAACATTACAAAGGTTGAGGTATGGGTTACAAATATTGGGGCTGCTACTCAGGAAAACAGAAATATTACCGCTTTTACCGATCTTGGTGAAGGTAATCAGCAAAAAATATACAATCAGTACATTAATGCCAATCCAGGAGGAAATATTCCCTCAAATAGATCCAACGACCTGCTTGCACGACTTGATACAGCCAGAATAAGAAATATTAATGAGGTAACAAATTACCTTACCGGCGACCCATTTGGCCTTGGAAGAAACAGTTATTTTGTTGCAGGAGAGGACTTTGTAAAATTGGAGAATGCAAGAAAACTCAAGGAATCAGAATATACTGTTAACTCTAAACTTGGTTTTATCTCACTTAATACTACCATCAGTTCCGATCAGGTATTGGCGGTAGCTGTTCAGTATACTATTATTGGTCAGGATGGTGTTTATCAAATTGGTGAGTTTTCGGATCAGGGTATTGCTGCTCCAAAGAGTTTGGTGGTGAAATTGCTGAAGAGCAACAGTCTTAATGTAAAAATGCCAATGTGGGACCTGATGATGAAAAATGTTTATGCTATTGGAGCATATCAGGTACAGAAGGATGATTTCACATTTAATATCCTTTACTCTGGAGATAATCAGGGTGTCCCCACAGGGTATTTTATGGAGGGTAATGATGAGACAAAAGGTGTTCCATTGATTCATGTTTTTGGACTTGATAATCTTGATAATCAGTTAAACCCTATTCCTGGTGGTGATGGTGTATTTGACTTTATCGACAATGCAGCTACAACAGGTGGTACTTTCCAGTCGAATAATGGTAGGTTATTCTTTACGCACCTCGAACCCTTTGGATCTTATCTGAGAGATTCTGTTTTCCAGAATGAGCCCGAACTTGCCAACCGCTATGCCTACGATTCGTTGTATACAATGACAAAAACTGCGGCAGAGCAATTTCCTGATAAAAATAAGTTTATCCTCGAAGGGTATTATTCTTCTTCCTCGGGCTCCGACATAAGTTTAAATGCACTTAATGTTCCCCAGGGATCGGTTAAAGTTACTGCCGGTGGAACAGCACTTGTGGAAAATGTGGATTATACGGTGGATTATACACTGGGAAGAGTAAAAATTATTAATGAAGGAGTTCTTAATTCGGGTGTTCCCATTAATGTTTCTCTTGAAAGTAATTCCATGTTTAATGTGCAGCAGAAGCGCATGATGGGGCTTCATTTTGATCATGAGGTAAATAAGGATTTTCGTTTCGGTGGTACTATAATGAATCTTCATGAACGGCCTCTTACTCAAAAAGTTAATTATGGCGACGACCCTATTTCAAATACTATTTGGGGGCTTGACTTTAGTTATGGCGTAGAATCCAGATGGTTAACGAATTTGATAAATAAATTACCTGGTATTTCCAGTAATCAGATTTCTAAAATTAATGTGGATGGTGAATTTGCACAGTTTATCCCGGGACATTCAAAAGCAGTTGGTAAAACGGGTACTTCATATATTGATGATTTTGAAGGTGCTAAATCTTCCATAGATTTAAAACATATAGGATCTTGGTTTTTGGCAAGTACACCTCAGGGGCAAACCCTTGATTTATTCCCTGAAGCAAGGCCAAATACAGGACTCCAATATGGAATGAACCGTGCTAAATTTGCCTGGTATATAATAGATCCTTTATTTTATGATGCCAGTGGTGCATTAAGACCCTCCAATATTGATAAAAACGAAATTTCAAAAAACTCCACACGGCAGGTCTTAGAAACGGAAGTATTTCCCAATAAGGATATTCCCAATGGTACTCCTACAAATATTCCTGTCCTAAACCTGGCTTTCTATCCAGAGGAGAGGGGCCCTTATAACTATGATGCAGCCCCTTCGCAATATACTTCTGGAGTAAATAGTGATGGTACTTTGGCCGATCCGGAAAGCCGCTGGGGTGGTATGATGAGGAGAATAGAAACCTCCGATTTTGAGGCTGCAAATATAGAGTATATCGAATTCTGGATGATGGATCCATTTGTTGATGACCCTGATAATAGTGGTAAAATGTTTATTAATCTGGGAGAAGTTTCTGAAGATATTCTTCGTGACGGAAGAAAGAGTTACGAAAATGGATTGCCCACTACTCCTGCCGTTGTTGACGTTGACTCTACTATATGGGGTCGTGTTCCAACTCTTCAGGCATTGGTGGAATCTTTTAGTAATGGAGCAGAGGCAAGAAATTATCAGGATGTAGGTTATGAAGGTCTTGGTGATGAGGATGAAAAGACCTATCGTGTTGCTTATCTGGATATTCTAAGGTCTTATGTTGATCCAAATGCATATTTAGAAGCAGATGCCGATCCCTCAACCGACAACTACCATTATTTTAGAGGATCAGATTATGATCAGGATGGAAAATATGCCAGTATTCTTGAAAGATATAAAAAGTATAATGGGCCCGATGGCAACTCTCCCACAGATGAAAATAATCCAGAAAATTATCCTACCTCCGGAACCAATATTCCAAATATAGAAGACATTAACAGAGATAATACACTTAGTGAGTCGGAGAGATACTATCAGTATGAAATTGATCTGGATCCTGATAAAATGGAAGTTGGACAAAATTACATTGCCGATGTAAGAGAAGCAAATAACGTTCCTCTTCCCAATGGTGATGTTAGCAATGTTAGATGGTATCAGTTTAAAATTCCTGTTCAAAATCCTGATAAGGTAGTTGGTAGCATAAGCGACTTCAGGTCAATCAGGTTTATGAGGGTGTTTATGAAGGAGTTTGAAAAGCCTATAGTTACACGTTTTGCAACATTTGAACTAGTAAGAGGTGAGTGGAGAAGATATCAACATTCACTGCTTGCACAAGGAGAAAATATTACCGGCGACCAAACTTCAGAAACAAAATTCACTGTTTCAACAGTAAATATTGAAGAAAATGGAAACCGCGAACCTATACCTTATTCTATTCCACCAGGTATAAACAGAGAGGTAAATTTCGGAACTACAAATTATGTTCGCCAAAATGAGCAATCACTCGAACTAACAGTTGACAATCTGATAGATGGTGATGCAAAGGGAGTTTTTAAAACCACTGAATTCGACTTCCGACAGTATAAGAAAATTCAGATGTATGTTCATGCTGAAAAATTGCTTGCTGCCGACGACCCACAATATGGTGATTTAACAGTATTTGTGAGAATAGGTTCCGACTTTACCAACAATTATTATGAGTATGAATTGCCCTTACAATACACAGACTGGGGAGTAAATAATCCTGAACTCATCTGGCCTGAAGCCAACAGAATGGAAATCATTCTGGATGAAATGGTGCAGGTTAAGCAAAACAGAAATGTTGCCATGAGGGACGCAAACTCCACTATACGCCTGGATAAGCCTTATACAGAGCCTGTTGGTCCGGCCAAAGTTAGTGTAGTGGGTAGTCCGAGTATAAGCAATGTAAAAGGAGTTTTACTTGGTGTAAGAAATCCAAAACGCCTTGGAAGTAATTCAAGCGATGATGGTGAGGCTAAGAGTGCTGTTATATGGTTCGATGAATTACGCCTTACAGATTTTAATAAGAGTCCGGGTTGGGCAGCAACAGGTAGGGTAGATGCAACATTAGCCGATTTAGGTCGCATTTCATTTAATGCCTCTCATACCTCAGCAGGATTTGGAAGTATAGAACAAAAGATTTCGGAAATACCACAGGAGAGTGTTACCAATTATATGGTATCCACCGATATAGATGCAGGTAAATTCTTTGGTGAAAAAGCCGGAGTAAAAATACCTGTACACGTTGATCATGCTGTAAGTAAGATCACGCCCAAATTTAATCCTTTGGATCCTGATATAGAACTTAAAGATGACTTAAACACTTATATCTCAGAACAGCAGCGTGACTCTGTAAAAGATATTACTAATGATATTACCAAAAGGACTAATATCAATTTCATGAATGTTAGAAAAGAACGAAAAAGTTCCAAAAAGAAGAATAACATTTATGATATAGAAAATTTTGATGCATCCTTTGCTTACTCACACAGTTACCACCGTAATATTGATATTGAATACGATGAACAAAATGTATACAGAGGAGGATTAGGCTATAACTTTAACAGCCGTCCTAAAAATTATAAACCATTTAATAAATCCAAATCCTTGAAATCCGACTGGTTTAAACTTATAAAAGACTTTAACTTTTATGTTGTTCCAAAGGTATTGTCAGTACGTTTTGATATGAATAGGGATATCACAAAACGTCTTGACAGGGATAAGAGTTTTGGCGATATTATTACATATCCTCGTTATAATAGGGTTTGGACCTGGAACAGAAATTATGATTTCAAATATGATTTCTCACGATCATTAAATGTGGAGTATAGTGCCGGAGCAAATGCCTATATTGATGAGCCTACAATTTATCCCGATAAGGATACAGAAGAGTGGCAATTATATAAAGAACAGGTATGGCGGGAAGTACTTAGTTTAGGTACACCTCAAAATTTTAATCAGTCGTTTAAAGTGACTTATAATTTGCCCTTGAGAAAACTTCCGCTTACCGACTGGATGAAACTTGCCGCAAGTTATCAGGGGCTTTATACCTGGACTGCCCCTTCGAAAACTGTTCAGGCAAGGTTTGGAAATACCATAGAAAACTCCAATCAGAAACAACTAAATGGTTCTGCGAATTTTTATGACCTGTATAAAAAAGTTCCTTATCTTAAAGAACTAACAAGATCCAATAATACCCGCCAGAGACCAACCAATGCAACAAGAAGAGGCGGTCCTCAACCACCTGATGGAGATGATGATACAACCAACCAAAAACCTAAAATTAATTATGCAAAAGTAATAGGAGAAGGCTTCGTAAAATTGCTGCTTTCTGTTAAGAAACTGTCGGTAAATTATAGTGAAAATAATGGTACACTTTTGCCAGGTTTTATCTATAATCCTGACCTTCTAGGTATGAATTTCTCTCAATCCGCTCCAGGCTGGGGCTTTGTTTTCGGTAGCCAAAGAGATATCAGATACGATGCTGCTGATAATGGCTGGTTAACACAAGATTCTGCATTGAATAATGCATATATGTTAAAGCATACTCAAACTCTTTCATATAAAATCAATACCGACTTCCTTAACCTGTTTACAATTGATTTAAATGCCGACAGAATTTATGCCAGAAGTTATCAATCATATTACAGATATAACGATATTGAACAGGAATTTAAAAATTATACTCCAACAGAATCAGGAAACTTTAGCATTTCCTATTCAATAATAAAAACTTCATTTCAGAAGCCTGATGGGGATGAAATTTCTCCTGTTTTTGAACAGTTTAAAGACAACCGCTTAACTGTTGCTGAACGACTAGCACGTAATAATAATGACTGGTCAGGAAATTATGTTTATGATTCGCTGGCCGGAACCAATTTCCCTGAAGGATATAGTTCTAATTCACAGCAAGTGTTATACTACTCATTCCTTTCTGCCTATTCAGGAAAAAGTAGTGAGACAATACAAATTAGTAGTCCATTCCCAGAATTCCCAATTCCCAACTGGAAGTTAACTTTTAATGGTCTTACAAAAATAAAACCTATTGGTAAACTTTTCAGAAGTTTTAGTATAAACCACTCCTACCGTTCAATGCTTAGCATAAGTTCATGGCAGACGAATGTTCTTTATGACCCGGAACAAACTGATGCTACCTGGGAAAGTTCCAGTAATTATATTACAAAATATGATGTTGGAGTAATCTCAATAATAGAGCAATTTAGTCCATTGATTGGTGTTGATTTTACTATGCATAATAGTTTGAATGCCCGTGTGGAGTATAAAAAGTCGAGAAATATTGCCATGAGTTTTGTTAATAATCAAATGACAGAAATTGCAGGTAACGAAATTGTTGTAGGCTTGGGCTATAGATGGAAAGGACTTAAATTTTCTGTAGGGTCTTTAGCAGGCACGGGCAGGAAATCAAATTTTAACAGCGATTTGAATTTAAAACTTGATTTTGGTATAAGGGATAATAAAACAACTTTAAGAAGGATAGACGAAGAAAATAATCAGGTGTCGGCAGGTTCAATGCAGTATACTTTGAATTTCTCAGCCGATTATATGTTAAGTCAGAGTTTGCAGTTCAGGGCATACTTTAACTGGACAAGCAATAATCCTTATGTATCTTCACAATATCCCAACGCTACTACAAATGGAGGTTTTACACTGAGATTTAACCTAGCTCAATAATTTTAAAGTTTACAAAAAGATTTATTTTTATTAATTATAAAATACTGCGAATAGAACTTAGCGTAAAAAAAATGAATAATTTTGGCACAAATTAAAAAATATACAGATGAATATACCTGAGAATTTATTTTACACCAAAGATCACGAATGGCTAAAACTTGATGGTGATATAGCAACTATTGGTATTACCGACTTCGCCCAGAAAGAATTAGGCGATATTGTTTTTGTTGATGTTGATTCAGTTGATGAAGAATTAGATGCAGAAGAAGCATTTGGAACCATAGAGGCAGTTAAAACAGTTTCTGATATGTTTATGCCTGTTGCAGGTACTGTTATAGAGTTAAATGAACAACTTGATGATCAGCCTGAGTTGATCAATAAGGATGCATATGGTGAAGGCTGGATAATTAAAATTAAAGTTGCAGATGCCTCTGAAGTAGAAGCAATGCTAACGGCTGAGCAATATAAGGAACTGATATAATTTTGATAATAAAAAGACTTTGGCCTTCAGTTGCATGGGCACTGTTTATTTTATTATTAACAGGAATGCCCGGTGCCTATGTGCCTAAAGTAACAAGTTTTTTAGACTGGGCTTCACCCGATAAAATTGTACACTTTATACTATTTGGGGGTCTGGCCTATTTAATACTTTATGGCTATAGCAATTATTTTAATGGCGGAGAAAAAAGTTTAGGCATTATTATTACTGCCATACTTATAGCAACTTTATATGGTCTTTTAACGGAAGTATTACAGCATTATGTCTTTATAGGTCGTAATGGTAATATTTTTGATTTCGTGGCAGATGCAATAGGAGCAGTAATAGGATTTTTGGCATTTTATTTGCTTAATATAAAAAAAACAAATCGGAATTACGTTGATAAGGATTAATTCCTTATTTTAGCAGCCGATTAATAAAATTTTTAATCATGGAACCAAAAAAATACAAAAAGGCTGATTTAGAAGGCAAAAAGACTTATTTCTTTGAAATAGGACTTATTGTTGCTCTTTTGATTGTGTTTGGTGCCTTCTCTTATAAGTCGTATGATAAAAAAACCATCGACTTACAACAAAGAGCGGTTCAGGACATCCCGGAAGAGATTATTCCAATTACAGAACACAAACCACCTCCACCACCTCCGCCACCTCCAAAGCAGGTGACTCAGATCAAAATTGTTGAGGATGATGTTGAGGTTGAAGATGAAATAGAAATTGACGTGGAAGCCGACGACGAAACAGTTGTTGAATACGTTCCTGTTGAAGAAGAAGAAGAAATTGTTGAAGCTGAAATATTTACAGTCGTAGAGTCGATGCCCGAATTTCCTGGCGGAACTGGCGAATTGTACAAATATCTTGGTAGCAGCATTAAATATCCCCCTTTGGCAAAAGAAAGCGGAATACAGGGTAGAGTTTTCGTTAACTTTGTTGTTGAACCTAATGGAAGTATTTCAAATGTAAAAGTTCTCCGTGGAATTGGAGGCGGCTGTGATGAAGAAGCTATCAGAGTTGTTGAAAATATGCCTTCCTGGAAACCAGGAAAGCAAAGAGGTAAAGCAGTAAGGGTTTCTTATAACCTACCTATCAAGTTTACACTACAGTAAATAACCTTGAAAATTATATATATATGCCGTCTCGCACTTTGTGGGGCGGCTTTTTTTATGGCATAGTTTTGGTTTTATATGTATTGACCAAAAATTACATTAATAATAATCTGCTTATGGTATAAAGATTTACACTTAAAATTTTAGTGCTTTAGTATATGCACATAGTATAAATCTTTAAAAACCATTTATTATGATTATCAGGAAAAATCCCAAAACAGATCTTGAGAAAAAGAGAACTACTTTCTTATTGATAGGGTTTGTAATTAGTTTGCTGATGGTTGCCGCAGCATTTGAATACAGAACCTATGAGTTAGATAAGAGAATTATTATCAAAGCAAAGCCTGTTGAATTTATTCAGGAAGAAGTTGACAGAACTTTTCAAAAACCACCTGAGGTAGAACTTCCCGAAATAAAAAGAGATGTTCCAATAGAAATAGTAGAAGATGATGATGAAGCGGATGAAGATTTTGAAATTGATGCATCATCAGATGCTCCTGTTGAGCCAATTGTTTTCCCTGAAGTTGAAAAAGAACAGGAAATTCCTGACGACACTATTTTTACCAATGTTCAGGTAGAACCTCAGTTTCCGGGTGGATACTCTGCCTTCCTCAAATATCTTGCTAATACTATTAAGTATCCTGAAGTAGCCAGACAAAATGGTATTACTGGTACAGTTTATATTAAGTTTATACTTGAAAAAGATGGAACACCAACAGATTTAGTAGTACTGAGGGAAGTGGCAGGCGGATGTACCGAGGTGGCCTTAAAAGCCATAGAAAATATGCCTCCATGGAGACCTGCGCTTCAAAATATGAAACCAGTTAGATATCATTTTATGTTGCCGGTTAAGTTTACTTTGAGATAATTAGAGTCAAATAGTAGAATGGTCAAAGAGTCTTAAAGTCGTTTAAAAAAACATATTAGCTAATGAAACTGTTATCGGCTATTTACGAACTCTATTTACTGAATTAACCAAAATTTGACCATTCTACTATTTATTCATTATGAAAGTTACGATAAACTATCTCCGCCTTGGCTTTGCCAACAAGCTTTGCTAAATCTTCGAGACTTGTGTTTTTTATCTTTTTCACCGACTTAAATTTCCTCAATAATTTCTGGGCGGTTGTATATCCAACACCTTCTATATTAGTTAATTCAGATTTAAGAGTGCCTTTATCACGCCTGGATCGGTGGTGAGTTATACCAAATCGGTGTGCCTCATCGCGAAGGTGCTGAATTACTTTTAGGGTTTCTCCGGTTTTGTTTAAATATAGTGGTACGGGGTCGTTGGGATAATAAATTTCTTCAAGCCTTTTAGCTATACCGATAACGGCTATTTTCCCGAATAAATTTAATTTTTTAAGGCTTGTCACAGCAGACGATAATTGTCCTTTTCCACCATCTACTATTATAAGATTTGGAAGAGTTTTATTCTCATTTAGCAAGCGTGAATATCTGCGAAGTATAACTTCCTCCATAGAGGCATAATCATTTGGGCCTTCTACAGTTTTAATATTATAATGGCGATACTCCTTTTTGTTTGGTTTTGCATCTTTAAACTGAACCATGGCTGCCACCGGATAATCACCCTGGAAATTTGAGTTGTCGAAACACTCAATAATTTCCGGTTCTACCGGCATACGTAAATCTTCCTTCATGGTTTTTAAAATTCGCTTTTTATGCCTGTCGGGATCAGTTAAATCCCGTTGTTTTTGCAACTCCATTTTAAAATGCATGGCGTTTCTTTTGCTTAAATCCAAAAGCATTTTTTTATCGCCACGCAATGGAACAGTAACTTTCAAATCTTTCAGTTCAGTTTCGGGTTTGAAGGGTAATATAATTTCATCCGACTTACTGTTAAACCGCTCCCTGAACTGTAATACAGCGAATAAAAGAATGTCGTTTAGGCTTTCCTCGATTTTTGGTTTTACCTCCACAGTATGTGCCTGAACAATACCACCGTTTACAACTTTCAAATAATTTACATAGGCCTTATTGTCGCCTTCAATAATTGAAACTACGTCTACATTATTTATTTTAGGATTTACGATAGTAGATTTGCTCTTATAGTTTTCAAGCAACCTAAGTTGTTCCTTTATGGCCTGTGCTTTTTCAAATTCCATATCTTCCGCAAAGTCATGCATAAGTTTTTTTAAATCAGCAATTAAACCGTGGATATTGCCTTTAATTAAACTTCTGGCCATGGAAATAATATTGTCATATTCTTCCTCGCTCTGGAGCCCGATACATGGAGCTTTACAATTACCTATATGATATTCAAGACAGGGTTTATAATTCTTTTTTTCAATTACAGATGGCTTTAGATTTAAGTTGCATGTCCTGATGGGATAAAGTTGTTTGATAATATCCAGCAAGGTTTTCATCATCCTAACAGAGGCATAAGGACCAAAGTACTCCGATTTCTTATCAGTAAGATGGCGGGTAGGAAATATCCGTGGGAAATGTTCATTTTTAATACAAATCCATGGGAAACTCTTATCGTCCTTAAGTTGTATATTGTATTTAGGCTGATATTTTTTAATGAGGTTGTTTTCTAATAGCAAAGCATCATACTCACTCTCGGTTACAATAAATTTAATTTCAGCAATTTTTCTCACCAGCAATCTAAGCTTCCCCTGCTGGTGATTTTTATTAAAATAACTACTAACTCTCTTTTTTAGATTTTTGGCTTTGCCAACGTAAATTATTTTTTCTTCAGAGTTAAAATACTGGTATACTCCCGGTTTACCGGGAAGTGATTTTAAAATTAGTTTTATTTTTTCCGATGTATTTAACTCTGTCACTTTAATTATTCTGTTTAAATAACATTATCAAGTATACCTATTTAAATATTTGGCGAAACTAAATTAGTGAGATTTACGAAATCTTCCACACTAAGTTGCTCTGCCCTTTTGGTCAGAAGTTCATGTTTTGGCAATGCCTTGCTGCAAATAAATTTCATATTGTTGTTTACGGTTTTCCTTCTATGGTGAAATGCAGCTTTTACAACCCTTACAAATAGTTTTTCATCACAATTAAGTTCTGCGGTATTGTTTCTTGTTAGTTTTATTACTGCCGACTTAACCTTTGGGGGTGGAATAAATACATTTTCATTTACTGTAAAACAATATTCAATATCGTACCAGGCTTGTAAAATAACGCTTAGTATTCCGTAGGTTTTGTTTCCTGGAGGGGATGCCAAACGTTCGGCAACCTCCTTTTGTATCATGCCAACTACTTCAGGAATTAAATCTCTATATCCTATTATTTTGAAGAAAATCTGTGATGAAATATTGTATGGAAAGTTTCCTGCCACAGCGAATTTATCAGTAAAAATTTCGGATAATTCCATTTTTAAGAAATCAGCCTCAATAATGGTAATTCTATCATCATGAAAATTTTCATGTAAATATTCAACCGACTCATTATCAATTTCAATGAGTTTGAGTCTTTGTAAATTGTTTTGTTTTAGTATAGGTTCCGTTAAAACACCTGTTCCGGGTCCAATCTCGCATACATTAATAAAATCGCCACTCAAACAACTGGCAATTTTTGCGGCTATGTTTTTATCGGCTAGAAAATGCTGCCCAAGATGTTTCTTTGGTTTGACCATTGTAATTGGTTTAGTTTAGCGGATGTTATTTTGGAGAATCAAAGCAATTCTACTTAATCATCAATCTTGTTTTAATTCACGGTATTTCAAACGTGCTTCCCCCGAATAAACACTATCGGGATAATCCTTTAATAACTTCAAATATAACTTTAATGACTTTTCATTATTATTCAATTTCAAGCGATTTATTTCTGCAGCTTCAAAAAGAGAATTGTCGGCTTTTACACTCTTCGGATATGATGTAATTAAAAGATTATACAATGAATCAGCCTCAGTATACCTACCGCTTTTTGCCATTACTTTTGCCAGTTTGTAATATGCATACTCAGTTGTGGTTTCGTTTACAGGAAAATCTAAAACCTTTTGCAAATAAATTTTAGCAGTGTCGTACTGATTGCGGTATGCAAATAAATCGGCTTTGGCAAATAACTTAAGGCTATAACCCAAAGTATCCTGTTCCAGAATTTTTTTGATAAACAAACTAAGTTCTATGGCATCGTTGGATATTAATTTTGATGTTGCCGATTTCAAAACATCCAGGCGCGTTAACGACCAGTCGAATTCACCTGCATAATAAAATAATTTGGCATTTCTGAATTTGGCCTCATGGCCGATGGTTTCATGTTTCATATCACCTTCAATCTGCGAATATAAAAGTGAAGCATCCCAAATTTGATCCTGCAAAACCAGAATATCTGCCATTAATAATTTCAGCTTACTTAAATCCTCAAGATTTGAATATTTTATTTCCAATGCAGGTTCAAGCAGTTTTTTAGCTTCTTCATAATCACCAAGTTTAAAGGCTGTTATATATGCCATCAGTCGAGTAATATCGGAAGTTTGAGTGTTTATACCTACTTTTTCCAATGCCTTTTCACCAGACTTTTGTAATTTCTTCCAGACTTTAGGATCTATATTATTTTCATCAATTTCTTTTTGTACCAATGCTTGATAATAACCATTATAACTCTCAATATAGAAAGCTCCGTTTTTATGATTGTCAATTAGATACTTATATGATTTTGAAGATGATTCATAATCTTTGTTTGCAAATGAAATTTCTCCAACTTCCATCAGATACTCTTCAGCATTTCCATAGCGTTTGTCAAGAGCAGAAGCCTGAAAATATGCCATTTCAAAATCTTTATTTTGCATGGAGTACCAAAGCAGAAACTCCCCATACAACTCATTGTCAGGAAACTCTCTGGTTTTCAAAATAAGTTCTTCCTTAAGAGTTTTATTGAAGTTGTCGTTTACATCAAAGCGTAAAAGTGTTTGGATTCGGTTTTTTATTAATTGCAAATCGTTGGGATTTGTTTCCAGATGATTTAAATAATATTTAAACATCTGATCGTAATCACCGGTTAACTGGTATGCATTAGCCAATAACATATTATAATCGCCATTATTATTTTCAGATGCCTTTTTATATACAGTTAATGCCGTACCATAATATCCCCTGGTTTGCAATGCAGACGCAAGTTCTCTTACCTGTACAATATTATCAGGTATATTTTTCGTGATTTTGTCAAGGGTAGAAATTGCCTTTTTTTTATTTCCTTCAAGTTCGTAAACCTGAGCCAGGTCTACTTTATATCGTATTTTACCACTTTTTTTGAGTTGTCTTTTTGCAAGTTTTTCAGCCTCTTGAAATCTATTCAGTTTTACCAGGCAGTTGAAATAATAATTATAATAATAGTGGGCCGCATTTTGTTCGTAAATACGCGCGAAAATTGGCAATGCCTTTTCATAATCACCACTTCTGTAATAACTTACGGCAAGTCGTTGATCGGCATTATTCCGTCCTTGATTGGGGCCGCTCCTCTGTAATTGTATGTTTTTCAACTGCTGAGAAAACACTTCTCCCCCAAAGGGAATTAATAATAATAAACTAAAAACTATGTATTTTAATAATTTCAAAATGAATACCTATTTTAATTCATTAAACTTTTTATTCGGGGATTAATTATATTATACTTTTCTTTCATTTTTTTTGCCCCCGACTTATAAATTTCAATCTTCTTACAAATTATATCAACCGACTTTTTCTCAATTGCAAAATTTCTTTCAAACTCATCCTTATCAAGAAAGCCATTTGCCATATCTGATTTTAAATTTGAGACTTGCAATTTACAAAATTCCAAATCTACATTTAAAACTGCCCTTAAACTGTTAAACTCTTTTAAAGAATTACTTAGTTTTTTATATTCATTTATTATGGAACTACTATCGGCAATATCCTTAAATTCAACAAGTTTAATATTACTTATTGATTCGTCATATTTTTTTTGCGCCCATATCGTATCAATTTCATTAAATGAAGAGGTACAATCATCCAAAATCAATTCTAAGTCCGATACTTTTGTTTCCGGAGTTTTATAGTTAAAAGTATTACAGGATACGAAAAAAAGCAGAGCAACAACAATTGTTAATCCACGCATTATCAATTAATTAATTCGAATCCTGTATAAGGCACCAATGCTTTAGGAACTTTTATTCCTTCAGCAGTTTGATTGTTTTCCAGTAAAGCGGCAACAATTCTTGGCAATGCCAAAGCACTACCATTTAAAGTATGCGCCAGTTGTGTTTTTCCGTCTTTATCTTTATAGCGCAGCATCATTCGGTTTGCCTGGAAACTCTCGAAATTGGAAACCGAACTCACTTCCAGCCATCTTTCCTGCGCAGCAGAATAAACCTCAAAGTCGAAGGTAAGGGCAGAGGCAAAACTAATGTCTCCCCCACAAAGGCGTAAAATGCGGAAAGGCAACTCCAGTTTTCGTAATAAATTGGCAACATGATCTTTCATTTCTTCGAGAGTATCATAAGATTTTTCCGGACTTTGAATTTGAACTATCTCAACCTTATCAAACTGATGCAATCTGTTCAATCCTCTCACATCCTTACCGTAAGATCCTGCCTCACGACGGAAGCAGTTGGAATAAGCAACATTTTTTATGGGGAAATCCACCTCTTTAAGGATAGTATTTCTGTAGATATTTGTGATTGGAACTTCAGCAGTGGGGATTAAATACAAATTGTCTTCGGTGGCATGATACATTTGACCTTCCTTATCGGGAAGTTGTCCGGTACCATATCCTGAAGCTTCGTTAACCAATAATGGTGGTTGGTATTCCAGATAGCCATTTTCTATCGCCTCGTCGAGGAAGAAATTTATAAGCGCTCTTTGCAAACGTGCTCCTTTTCCACGATAGAAAGGGAAGCCTGCTCCACTGACTTTACTTCCAAGGTCGAAATCGATGATTTGATATTTATCGGTAAGTTCCCAGTGAGGAAGTTTACCATCATTTAATTCTGGAATGCTGCCTTCTTCGTAAGTTACTACATTGTCGGCATCGGAATTCCCTTTAGGAACCAACGGGTGTGGGAGATTAGGAATGTCAAGTAAAATTTTCTCAACATCTTTCTCGGCATCCGACATTTGCTGTTCCAGTTCTTTGGCTTGTGCTTTTAATTCTGTTGTTTTATTTCTGGCTTCTTCAGCTTTATCCTTTTGCCCCGTTTTAAAAAACTGACCAATTTCTTTCGACAACTGTTTGGAAACAGCAAGGGTATCATCCAATTGTTTTTGGGCAGTTCTTCTTACTTCATCAGCATTCAGCAAATCTTCAATCAATTGAGCTGCATCGAAATTCTTTATTTTAAGGCGATCAATAACTTCCTGTTTATTGTCGCGTATATATTTTATTTGGAGCATATTCTATATTTTATTCCTGAAAATTAATTTGCAAATATACATAATCAGCATAAGCTAATAATCAATATTTCCATTTAAAAAAGGGTAAAAAAAATCCCGATTCACCATAGGCGAACCGGGATATAGTTCAATCAATATTTTTATTAGTTGTTTTCTACTTCTGGAGTAATAACACTAACGTATGATTTATTGTTTTTTCTTCTTCTGAATTCTACCACACCATCGGTTAAGGCGAATAGGGTATTATCTTTTCCCATTCCTACATTAACTCCCGGATTATGTGCTGTTCCCCTTTGGCGAACAATAATATTTCCTGCTATAGCGTTTTGACCGCCATAAATTTTAACACCTAATCGTTTACTGTGTGATTCGCGTCCGTTATTGGAACTACCTGATGCTTTTTTGTGAGCCATATCTTATAGTTTTTATAGGGGTTAAACTTTAATTTTATCAATTTTTATCTTACTTAGGTACTGGCGGTGACCATTTGATTTTTGGTAACCTTTTCTTCTTTTCTTCTTGAAAACAGTAACTTTATCACCTTTCAAGTGAGAAATGATTTTTGCACCTACATTGGCACCTTCTATTACAGGTGTACCAACATTTACTTTTCCCTTGTTGTCGATTAACAACACTTTGTCAAACTTAACGTCAGCGCCAGGTTCGCCTTCCAATCTGTGTACAAACACTTCTTGTCCTTCCTGAACTTTAAACTGCTGACCAGCTATTTCTACAATTGCGTACATTGTGTTTTTTAAATATTAAAATTAAAATGCCTCCAATTTTTGGAGGTGCAAAAATAGTAAAAAAAACTAATTAACAAACTTTTGTTGAATTATTTTTTTCTGCTTCCAAATAGTAGTTTGGAGCTGATATTTAGATTTATACCAGGTTTTGCATTCACCAAAAACACTCCGAAAAGGATTAATAAAAACCATAAAACATAGGTGAATTTAAACAATTCCCCATCAAGTATTCCCCAGGCAATTGCTACAACAGGTATTAAATAGGTAACTGAAGATGCAAAAACAGGGCTGCTGATTTTTATTAATTTGTTAAAAGCTATTAGTGCTAATCCAGTACCTACAATAGATAGAATTGACAAATATCCCAAACCTTTTAGTTTTTCAGGCTCCGATATTATATCCGGAACGGTATCCATAAAAAGTACATTATATAAAAATAAGGGAAATCCCACCAGAAAAAACGTGAGCACTGTAATGCTTAGAGAGTCCAGATCTTTTAAATGTACCTTAATGATATTCACATTTGTTGCATAGCATATTGTTGCAATAATTACAAGTGATGAGTATTTAAAATTAAGGTTAAAATCGCCATCACTATTTGCCATAATTAAACCTATTGCTCCTGATAGACCTATTAATACACCTAATATATTATACCATCTTGTTTTTAGTTTAAAAAATGAAATTCCTATAATTAATGTGAAAAGAGGAGTTAGAGAATTTAATGTGCCGGCAACTGAACTGCCTATTTGTGTTTGAGCTGTAGCAAAGAGCCATGAAGGCATTACACTTCCTATAACCCCCGCAATAAATAGTATTAGACCAGTTTTAAAATTAATTTTTTTGATTTTTACAAAAACCAGTGGAGATAAAAATAGAAAGGTAATCACAATACGCAATAAGCCAACTTCGTCGGAAGTAAAATACAAAAGCGACCTTTTTATGAGGATGAAGGAACTTCCCCAGGTAAGCACTAATGCAAATAAAATTAACCAGCTTATTGCGCCTTTCATATTATGAATTTTGGTTATTGGTCATTAGTTTCTGCTCACTGATCATTTTTAGTTGTTAGTTTTTAATTATTAACTTTTCATTTTTACTTATTTGTCTTGGTCATCATTCACTAGACTAACCACTTTTATCTTTATACTTTAACCTATACCAGAGTTCTGAGGATTAAGTTTCCAAAGCTTCAGGCAAATGTATAAGATTTTATAATTATATGAGTTTTAATAATGTTATTGACTAATAATTTGTTTTGATAATTTTCGTTTAAAAGCAAAACAATTTCTTTTACTAAAATAAAAAAACAGCATTTTTTTGAATTTTACATATCTTTGTAGGTTAATCACAAATCTCAAAATATAGTTTGTCGTAAATGATTGATGAAAAATATTTAATGGAGGGTTTAAAGAATGGTAATAAACTTATTTTCGAAGAGGTTTACCGCGATTACTATGTTCCCCTTTGTTATTATTGTTTGAGATATGTTGAAACCCTGGAAGACTCTGAAGAAATTGTTCAGGATTTATTTGTAAAGATCTGGGAGAAGAGAGATTCCATGGAAATAAATACTTCCTTAAAAGCTTATTTATACCGTAGTGTTCAAAATTATGCTTTAAACTTTTTAAGCAAGAAAAAAACACAGGAAAGGTATATGATGATTCAATCACGACAGTTGAATGATGACTTTGGCATTGAAAAAAATGAGCTGGTCGAGGAGGAGTTAAGAGTTTTATTAAAGCATGCTATACTTCAACTGCCTGAGAAGAGGCGCAGAATTTTTGAGCTAAGCCGCTTTGAAGGAATGAAATATTCTAGAATTGCAGAAAAATTGAGTATTTCTGTAAAAACTGTCGAATCACAAATGACCAAAGCTTTAAAATATTTAAGAGTGGTCTTAAAGGACTATACTCCAATTATAGCATTTATATTGTTAATAAGGAGTATTTTATGATAATAAGTAAAAATTAAATTTTTTTTATCGATAGAGTAGGGGTAAAATAAACTTTCCCTGTCTACGCTTATAGACAATTTAAAATGAATAAAGATTTTAACATACAGTTGTTAGTATCCTATCTAACCGGTAATTGTTCCAAAGAGGAGCAAAAACAGGTTGAGGACTGGCTTTCAGAGTCTCCCCAAAATAAGGAGATAATGGAAGAATACCGCACTGTATGGTCTTCTTCAGGTTTAAATGACAGCGATTGCTTAATTAATCTTGATAGAGCATGGAATGAATTTAAAGCCAGAACAAACTTCGACGAAGTTGAAGAAGTTAAAACCAGAAAACTTAGCCCTGTTTTTAAGAGAAGATCTTTTATTTACAAAGCAGCAAGCATAGCCGCAATGTTTTTATTGGCTGTGAGTATGGTGTTTGTTTTAAATAATGAGAAACAAGTTCAGATTTTAAATTATACTTCTGATGCTGCTTCTTATCAAAACCCATTGGTACTGTCAGATGGAACAGAAGTTACTTTTAATGATAATTCAAATCTTACTTATCCTGAATATTTTAAAGGAGAATTAAGAAATTTGAATTTTCATGGTGAAGCCTTTTTCAATGTCACAAGCAATCCTGATAAGCCAATGATTATTGCAACAGATAATGTAAGGGTTAAAATTTTAGGTACTTCGTTTAACCTCAGAAATGAAAAAGATTCTGATATTATAACTATTCATTTGGAAGAAGGAAAAGTGTTGTTTTATTCAGTTGATGAAAATGAGCAAATCTTAGAGCAAATTAAACTATTGCCCGGAGAACTGGGAATTTACAATAAAAAGAATGCTACCATAACCAAAGAAGTATTTAATAATAGTAATTATAAGTCTTGGGAAACAGGCACATTGGATTTTGTAAATGCTCCATTAGATGAAGTTATTAAAACTTTGGAAAAAACATATAATGTTTCAGTAAATGTTAATGTTCCCATCGATTCTTATTACCTTACAGCGCACTATAGCCATAAAAGCCCTAACAGTATTTTCGATTCCTTTGAAATGATTTTCGGTTTGAAAATCGATCAGAAAGACGGAATTGTAAATATCAATTAAATCTATTGGCACATATTTTCTGTCAAATACTAAATTCATATTTTATTTCGTTTTCTTAGTATTAATAAGGTGCTCAGCACATTAGTTTTTTTGTATTTTAGCTAATGATAATCGTAAGAAATCTTACCGATGAGATTTGAATTAAAACAAAAAAGTTTACTTCTGAAAAACAAAACATTGAATCCTTTGAATTTATTCAGATATAATGTGTTATTGTTGGCTTTTATAGTTTCATTTAATCTTAATTCAGCCGTAGGTCAAACAGATCAACAAAAACTTTTAAGTTTTTCTGTTGAAAATACATCTGTTTCATCTGCTCTTTATAAGTTTTCACTTCAGTGTGGATTTGACATTTCTTATGATGCCTCTGATACCTCCTTACAAAAACTTATTACTGTTTCTGCTAAAGATAAACTGGCATTTGAGATTTATAATGAAATTCTGAAAAATACTGAGAATAGTTTTAAGCAAATTGACAATCTGATTGTAATTTATAAATCGGATACAGGAGATGATTCAAACTCTGACGAATCCACCTTGGCAGTTTTACCTTTTAATGATACCATTGTTAATTCTAGTATTCCTGATACTGTTTATATAAATGATACTGTATTTCGGACAAAAACAGATACCCTATTAATTACAAAAACAGATACTTTACGACTGGTTGATACGGTATTCATTGTAAAGCCCGGCAGAGATAAATTAAAACAGATGCGGAAAAATCAAAATGATTTGATTACTAAACATGTTCCCCGAAGAAATGGCTGGTCAGCTGAAGTCTTTTTCTCACCTTTTGCATCTACTTTTTCGCTAAGCGAGGAGAATAGTTCATTTAAACTTAGAAATTTTTCCATCGGTGGAGAGTTTACCAAGATACATGATAAGTTAAATATTTCAGCAGGGATTCAATTAACCCACTTTGCTGATAACTATAATAATGAATATGTAATCAAAGAGGGTGGTTATTATGAAACCGATACAATAGATATATATTATACTATTGTTGATACTGATACTAGTTGGTATTATGTTACCGATTCCAGTTGGTTACCAATAGACAATCATCAGTATAACTATAATATAAAAAACAGGCTTGGATATCTGGATTTGGGAATTTCAGCAACTTATGACTTTGCCCTTATTGGAAAATCTAGAATATATGCCGGACTGGGTATCA